>JASHRI010000383.1 GCA_030037435.1 Candidatus Acidiferrales bacterium
ATCACCAGCAACAGCGACGGCGTGGCTCCGACCGGTACAGTTTCTTTCTTCCTAGACGGAAACCCTCTAACTGTTTCCCAGGTGGCATATGAAGGCTTCTCTTACGATCCGAACATCACGCCCCCAGTATTCGCTGGGCTCTACGCCAACGGCGAAGCTTACTTTTTGAGCATCGGACAGCATACGTTGACCGCCCAGTATTCCGGCGATACGAACTATGCTGGCGCCACAAGTGGCCCCGCGACAATAACCGTCACGAAGGCTCAACCAGGATTTGGCGTTAGCGCGACCCCGTCTACGACTAATATCAATCAGCAGGTGACGTTAATGGCTGGAGTGGGCGGATCCGAATTTGGTGTCCTGCCAACGGGAACCGTGACCTTTTATGTAGATCAGACGGCCGTTTCCGGCACGATCACCTATACAGGTATGGGTAACTTGCAAGCCAGCCTTCCTTACACACCGACTGTAGCGGGAACTCATAACATCACGGCCAGCTATTCGGGCGACAGCAATTACGCGGCAGCTAGCGCGGGACCCTCGACGCTTACTGTAATCGGACCCACGTTCTCGATTGGCACGTCGGGATCAACGATCCAAACCGTTACCGCCGGCCAGACCGCGACGTACACGAACGTGTTGAATGTGTCCTATGTGAATGGCTTCACTGGAACCGTGAACCTGTCGTGTTCGCTTCCGGCAGCTGCAACCACGTGTGCTGTTAATCCATCCTCTCTGACCAGCGCCGGCTCAGCGAGTGTGACCATCACTACCACCGCTCGAACTCTGGCGCCCTTTGCGCCGAGCAGCCGCATCGAACAGCATCTGCAATTCATATTCGCAGTCGGACTGATGGGTCTGGCACTGGCGCTTTTCTTGCGTTTCAGCAGGGGTCCGCGCCCCAGATTTGGCACGGCAATGGCCGTGACCACGATTTTCTTGATGATACTAGTTGGGGCGATCAGTGGCTGCGGAGGCGGGGGCGGCGCTGGAGGTGGATCATCATCTGGCAATCCCCAACAAAGCGGCACGCCGGCGAACACATATGTAGTGACGGTCACCGGCACTTCGGGAACCCTGACCCACACAGCGAACCTGACATTGGTCGTTCAATAGGGTGACCTCGTGAGGACCCGACCGCCAGCGCACGGCAGCATCCTCAGTGCATTCTCCGGCATTTGCAGTGCGAACAAGTCACGGAAGCCTTCCGTTCGCGCTGTTTTGGAACCAATGATCGAGTAACACGGAATACATACCATGGTTCGCCTCGACTGGCGAAGCGACGAAGGCGTCGCTTCAGCACAGTGTCCAGACGCGGGCATCCAAATCGTAAATCGGGCCATCATAGCGAGTCAGTTTGTAGGGCAATGGATCGTCGTGGGTGGAGAGCGTGGCGATGGGCGCAGCGATTTTTATGCTGTTTCGGTAAATACTCGCGCATACTTCGGCTTGACCATCCGGGGCGAAATCGAGAATATTTTCGAGACGTCCTGCAAAATTCCTTGATTAAAGATTCGAATTACTCTCGGGACACCGTTCTCAGTCGCATCCGAGAGGGATTGCATCAAAACGAGGCAGTTACATCGCGGCTTGGCCGGTCGCTTAGGGGCGATATGCAAATCAATCGAAATTTCTTTGCCGGAGTTTTCTGGTGTGCGTTCGTAATTCTCATTGCTCCTGCTCTTAGCTTGGCACAATCGAATAGCGCCTCTCCGCGCATCACGCAGGCGATCAACAACTCTCAGATGGTCGTGTTGCAAGGCAACACGCATCCTCTGGCGCGTCCCGCGTACGATCGCGGCGCAGCACCGGGCGATCTGCCGATGCAGCACATGCTGTTGCTTCTCAAGCGCAGCCCGCAACAGGAAGCTGCCCTGGACCAACTGCTGGCCCAACAGCAGGACAAGAAGTCGCCCAATTATCACAAGTGGCTGACGCCGGAAGAATTCGGAGAGCAGTTCGGCCCATCGGATCAGGACATCCAAACGGTCAAATCGTGGCTCCAGTCGCAGGGCTTCACCGTGAACGAAGTCACGAACGGCCGCACCGTAATTGATTTCTCGGGCAACGCTGCTCAAGTGCAAAGCGCTTTTCATACCGCAATCCATCGCTACGTGCTTCCCAATGGCGAGCAACACTGGGCAAATTCAAGCGACCCGCAAATCCCTGCTGCGATGGCTTCGGTAGTGGCAGGCATTCGCTCCCTGCACAACTTCTTTCCCAAGCCCGCACACGAGACATCGGTGCACCGTTCATTCACCTATCCGTTCACCGGCTGTAATCCCAGTAACACAGGCGGGAACAACTGCTATGACGTCGGCCCCGCCGATTTCGCCAAGATCTACAATGTGCCGGCCACGATAAACGGCACCACGCCGGGTTTGGGCCAGACGATAGCAATCGTTTCGGATAGCGACGTCCAATACAACATAGACCTGGTGCAGTTCCGCGCGCTGTTCGGACTTCCGGCCATGACGACGACCACCAACCCGAGCGCTTGCGTGGCAGGCACGCCATGTTTTGTGCAATTCGTCCCACCGACCAGCACCGATCCCGGCATCCAGTGTCCCGACCCGACCTATGCCCCGGCGACTTGCGACTCGTCGACTTCGGATGGTGACGAGACAGAGGCAATTTTGGATTCGCAATGGGCCGGTGCGTCCGCGCCTGGCGCGAATCTGTGGCTGGTGAGCTCAGCGGACACAGCCACGTCGTTCGGTGGCGATATTTCCGCGACGTACATTGTCAATTGCCCAACGGTCGGTACGAATTGCCCCACTGCAGTTCCTGCAAGCGTATTGAGCAGCAGTTATGGCAACTGCGAATTCGTGCTCGGGACCTCAGGAAATCAATTCTACAACTCGACCTGGCAGCAGGCCGCGGCGGAGGGGATCACCGTCGTAGTCGCCGCGGGCGACGATGGCTCGGCCGGATGCGACATATTTATATCATCGGACGGCACACCTCAACCCGCGGAGGGCGGAGTTGCGGTAAGCGGAACTGCCTCGACACCGTACAACGTCGCCGTGGGCGGGACCGATTTCAACCAAATCTCCAATGTGACTCAGTTCTGGAGCACGACAAATTCAGGCACGGTGTCGGCGCTGGGATATATCCCCGAGACAACTTGGAACGACTCATGCACGAACACGACAGTTTTTCAGGCTCTTGGATTCAGCTCGAACCCGCAGACAAATTGCAACAACACCAATTTGTCCAACTTCATATTCACGCTCGGGGGCTCTGGAGGCGCGAGCGCTTGCACGACTTCGAATTTTAATCCGGATACCGGCGCGGGTGAGCAATCGTCCTGCGCCGATCCTTATCCCAAGCCTTCCTGGCAAAGCGGAACTGGCGTGCCGAACGACGGCGCCCGCGACATTCCGGACATTTCTCTCTTTGCCAGCAACGAATTCCTTGGAAGCGGCTACATCATGTGCGAGGAAGACAGCCTGCCGCAGGCTCAGGTTGCGTGCAGTCTTACCAACGAGCAACCAAATCCTAATTCGGAGTTCGCATCCTTCTCTGAAGTGGGCGGAACCTCCGTGTCAGTTCAGGTATTTGCCGGAATTGTGGCGTTGATTGACCAACAAACCGGCTTTCGCCAAGGCTTGATCAATCCGACTTTGTATTCACTCGCGGGACAGTCGGGAAACACCTGCACCTCGGCCGCAAATCCGGCGTCGACATGTGTTTTCTATGACGTAACCTCAGGAACTATCTCGCAGCCTTGCAATATTTCGGTTCCCGGTTTTACTGCCAGCCTCAACTGTACCGGCAGTGGCAGCAATGAGGTCGGTATCCTGGAAGTGAATGGGCAGCTCGCCTATAACGCCGGAACCGGATACGACCTAGCTACGGGCCTCGGGTCAGTGAACGTCGGCAACCTGGTGAGCAAATGGCCCGCGACGGCCGGTTTCATTTTGTCGTCGGCGGACCCGTTCGTGACACTCGCAAGTTCCAGCAGTTCGGGATCGCTCTCGTTTTCTATCATTTCGCAGAACGGCTTTAGCGGATCGGTCAGCGGGACAGTGACATGCGCGAATCTCCCCAGCAATTTCTCTTGCGGCACCTTTACCCCGTCGTCCACGAGCCTCGCCGCCGGCGCTACGGTCACCGCAACTCTCGCGATCGCTCCTTCGATGTCCGGAATGTCGGTTCCCGCTCGAGCCCCAAGTGGCTGGAACTGGCCCGGACCCGCCATTTCGATTCCGCTACTCTGCGTATTTCTCCTGGGCGCCCTGCTGGTGGGTGCATCGCGCTCGCCGCGATTGTCCCGGGCCGCCCTCGTCGCAGTCTTCTTCGTATGCCTGGCAGCAGCATTTGGATGCGGAGGCGGAGGCGGAAGCAGCAGCAGCGGAAGTGGTAGCGGAGGAAGCGGGACCGGCAGCAGCGGCTCCCAGACTGCGACCGTGACGGTTACCGTGGGCGGCCAATCGCAACCGATGAACTTCACCGTGACCACGCAGTAGGCGTGACCAATTTCGCAGTGGACTGCACGATGGTACGGTAGACATTCGGGCCGCACGCGAGCCGTAACGATTCGCAGCTTGATGGTGTGCGGTCGGAATAGCAATGCCAATCGCCACGCTGGCTCCGTTCATTCCTAGCGGCGCAAATCTGACCGCCATGCTGGTGGTAATCTGTTTTTCGGCGGGACTCAACGTCTACGCCACGGTCGCGATGCTCGGTTTGTTGGCACGCGCTCAGGTGTTGGCGCTGCCACAGGGACTGCACGTAGTAGAAAGCTGGACGGTAATCGGCGTGTGCTGCGCGCTTTTCCTGGTCGAGTTTTTCGGCGACAAAATACCGGTATTCGACCTAGTGTGGAATGCACTGCACACGTTTGTGCGCGTCCCCGTGGCGGGGATCATCACATACGCGGCGACACCGCAATTGCCCGAGGGCTCGCGACTGCTGGCCACGCTGTTGGGCGCCGCGATCGCGCTCGCGGCTCACGGTGGAAAGCTGGCGGCGCGGACGGCGGCGACGAGCTCACCCGAGCCGTTTTCCAACGCCGCGCTCAGCCTGGGTGAAGATGGCCTGGTAGTTTCCCTCACCTGGTTTATGGCGCATCATCCGATGGCTGCGGCGGCCGTCGCAGTGGCGGGACTGGCGATCGTTGTTTTGACTATTCGATTTGTCGTGCGCGCCATGCGGCGGCTATTTCGCGGCGCGGAAGCGGCAGTTGCGTCGCACGCTCATGCCACGCCAATGCCCGGAGCTCGTTGAAGCTCGAAGGCCTACTCGATTGAACCGAAGCGGCCGCTCGCATGCCGCGCGTGGAGAATTCTCAGCTATTTTTTCTTTCCGAAGAGTCCCCCCAGCGCGCTTTGCGCCGAGCTGGCCGCACCGCTGGACACGCCGGCGCCGCCCTTAACCATGCTTTTCGCCATTGCGGCAACATCGGGGATGAAAATCGGATTCGACGTTGTGCCCTGGACCTTGAATGGGATCCCGCCGCCTTGCGATGATTTTCCGCCGCCGGTGAAGGACGAAAGCGCGGTAGTGGCCGAACCGGCAGGATTGCCGGATCCCCCGGAAAGCTTCGCGTTCATTTGGCAATCGAGCTTTCCCGCGGAGCTGACGTTTGCAGTGCCGGTGACTGTGCCAATCGTCGGCACTACAAGGTCGACGTTGTCCGCATGCGTTCCCTCGGGATCCTGGCGCACGTTTGCGCTGAGCGTCTGAATCTCGGTGCTCGTGCTCGATCCGCTGCCCCCACCTAAGCCCGTGAAGGAGGAGAGAGCCCCGAGCTTCTGCTTAAGACTAAATCCTTCTATTTTGCCGTTCGAGAGATTTACCGGCCCAGTGATCACCAGCTTATCGACGGGACCATTTAAGGCGAGATCAAGGTTGATCGTACCTGCTTGGAGCGACGCACCGGACGGCAGAATAACGCCCGCGGCTGGCAGGACGCCTTGCAGATCGGTGACCGGCATCGCCTGACCATCCAATTTCATTTGAACGGTGGTCACTGGACCGCTCATGGCGAACGTGCCCGTAAGATGCGCGAGAGCCTTGCCAATGTGGACGTCGCCCTGCTTGAGCGTGCCAGTCTGAGCCTTCATGTCGTAATCGGTCGTGTAGTCGAGGTTGACCGGAACGGTCGACGGCGAGCCTGCGGCGACGAGCTTGATTTTCTCAGTCTTGACGGTGCCTTGCGAACTGGCTTGATGCCCATCGGAAGAAAGGTCGCCTGTGAAACTAACGAGCCCGGCGAAGCCCGCGGACGCGTCGACGAAACCGGTGGCGCCGATATCCACATGCTGCGCGTCGAGCTTCGCATGAAACGGCGTAAGCGAGGCGTCGGTCGAGTCGACCGGCCCGGCGTTTCCATCGAGAGAGACGGTGCCGCCGCCCGGGGTTTTTAAAGTCAGCTTGAACGGAAATTGCGAGGTGTAAGAGAGATTCGAGGCTTCAAAATCCACGTTCTGGTAGGTCCGCGTCTTTCCGCTTCTGCCCACGACGATCGTGCCGTTTGAAAGCGTCAATTTCCCGACCGAAAAATTTGTGGCGCTCGACGACGAATTGGCAGGCGGTGCGGCGCTTGCCGCAGGCGCGGATGACGATTTCGACGCGGTCGTGCCAAGACTCGAAAAGTTCCACGTACCTGAAGCCGAGCGCAGCAGCTGTACCTGAGGCTCCGTGATCGTGAATGAGCGCACTTCCAGTTTCTTCGAAAAGATCAGCGGCAACAAAGCCACGCCGGCCTTGAGTTGCTTCGCGCTCAAAAAGGGAGAGCTGCTGAAAGCAGGATCGTCGGCGATGGTGACGTTGTCTACGCGGACGCCGCCCGAAAAAACGGCAAGTTGAATGTTGCCGATATCAACCTTGCGGCCGAGAGCAGTCGTGAGATCGGATTCGAGCGTTGGCTTGAATCGGTTCGCGTTGACGAGGGCGGGCAGCACCAGGCCGATTACGATTAAAACGGCGATAACAATCCCCACGATGATCAAGACTTTTTTCATGACGCGCCTCCGAAGGAAATTCGCGAGAGGAGCTCGGGCCGGGACTTTCGACCCGAATCATACTCCGGCGATCCGTGAAGAAGCGAGCAGAAGTTTACCGGATGCCGGGCTGAGCGACGTCGGGAACGAAGCGGCTGAGTTCTAAGCCGCCGCCGACCGGGAGCAGCACGGAGTCAACGAGTTTCTTGGTGCGTACGTGCGCGCGATAGAGAGCAGCTCGCTGGCGCTGCTCTTCGGGAAAGATCATGTTGTCCGCCACCACGAACGCGCCGGGACTGAGCTTGGGATAAAAAAGGTCGAAACAGGGGATATAAAGGTCCTTCCACAAATCCAGCAGGACAAAGTCAATCGGCCCAGAAAGCGCCGCAATCGTCGTGAGGGCGTCACCCAATCGAAAATCGACGTAGTCGGCAAGACCGGCTTTTGCGACCGTGGCGCGAGCGTGCTGCTGTTTCGTGGGATGAATCTCGAGGGTGATCAATTTGCCGCCTACGGCGCGCGCAGCGTCCGCCAGCCAAAGCGTCGAATAGCCATACGAGGTGCCGATTTCCAAAATCGTTTTGGGCTTCGCACCGACCGCGATGGTGTGGATCAACTGGGCAGACGAGCGGCCCAAGGAAAGCAGAAATTCGTCTTGGCGCACCTGCTCCTCATCAAACGAAAGTTGACGGCGAACTTTCCGTTCGGTTTCTTCTCGTTTTTCCAGCTCCTCGAGGATCGTCTCTACAGCGCGGTCCATGATTGAAGCCTCCCCCCTGCCGATTACAGATGTCAAAACCGATTTTAGTTGGGTTTCGCTACATTCTGCTTCTTTTGCGCGAGCCGAGAGATCAGGCTCTCGCGCACCTCGCGGTTCATCGCAAGGTCGATGCAAGTCCAAGCCATGGCTAGGGCTCCGTCGAACAGGGCCTTGTCCGCGTCAGCAGTGACGCAGTGCGCCGTGAATTCCGGCTGATGATTGACGGCGGGCAAGGAATTAATGCTGATCATGGGATGAATCGACGGCATCGCCAGCGAGACGTTACCCATGTCCGTGGAACCGGTGGGTCGAGTCTCCCATTCACCGAGGTTCGGGAAAGATCTGCCTAAGGCTTCGGAATTCTTTCGATAAAAGGCGGCCATCACCCCGTCGTGGCGCATCTCGGCGTACGGCTTATCGCCGCCGGTGATCGCAATTGTTGCGCCGGTTGCAAGCCCTCCGGCCTCAAAACAGCGGTAAACCTTGGGCCGCAATTCCGCAAGCTGTTCCACAGTTTCAGAGCGAATGATGTACTTGGCCGAGGTGTGAGCGGGAACAACATTCGGAGCCAAGCCGCCATTGGTCACAATGCCATGAATGCGATCGGTGGAGCGGATATGCTGGCGCAGCAGGCCGATCGCTGTTTGCGCGACGGTTAACGCGTCTGCGGCATTCACGCCAAGCTCCGGAAAAGCCGAAGCGTGGGATTCCTTTCCCGTGCAATGAACCTCAAACATGGACGCGGCGATGATCTTCGCCTGGAGCATGTCAAAGGGCGCCGGATGGACCATCATGGCCGCATGGACGCCATCGAAAGCGCCGCGCTCAAGCAAAAGAATCTTGCCGCCCGCGTTGCCTACTTCTTCGGCCGGCGTACCGATCACGCTGACAGTGAGGCCGGCCTCGTCGGCCACCTTGGCTGCCGCAAGTGCCGCACCGACGGCCGAAGCTGCGATCACATTGTGGCCGCAAGCGTGCCCAATGCCTGGCAAACAATCGTATTCGGCGCAAATGCCGATATGCAGAGGACCGGAGCCCGCATGGGCGAGAAAGGCCGTCGGCAGATCGCATATACCTTTTTCCACGGTGAAACCGCCGTCGGCCAGCGCCTCGCACAGCCAGGTGGAGGCCTGCTCCTCTTCGAATCCGAGCTCAGGATGAGCGTGGATGCGATGGCTGAGATCGATCAGGCTGCCGCGGGCTGATTCAAAACGTTCTCGTGCCGCGGATTTTTCATCCATAAGCCGCATCCTTTCCTGCCAAAGGCGTCGGGGGATGAGGATAACACGGCACCTTGAGCCCTCAATACACCAGCCAGTCGGCTAGAAGGAAATCAATTGGAGGCGTTACGCGGTCTGCAAACCTGCGCCTGCTGCAGGGTGAAGTTTGGCTGGGAGGCCTGGACTCGAACCAGGATAATCAGATCCAGAGTCTGATGTACTGCCAATTGTACGACCTCCCAGCCGGCGGGAGACATGAAAAAAGGCCGTAGGCACGGCC
>JASHRI010000039.1 GCA_030037435.1 Candidatus Acidiferrales bacterium
GGGTTCTACGGCGGCCGCTATTCCTTCTATCCCGGCCACTGGGGTCTGCACATCGGCTTCTATGGCGGTATCAACTACGGCTTTGGCTACGTCGGCTTCGGCTACGAGGGCGGCTATTGGAATTCCGGCCGCTTCTTTTACAACAGCGTCTACAATCGCCTGAACACGCGCGTCGTCCACAACGTGTACCACTATAACGCTGGCAATCGGCCCAGAAGCGTTTCCCGCCCCAGCTTCAACGGTGGATCGCACGGCGTTCAGGTTCGGCCTCGGCCATCTGAGATGGCCGCGTCGCGCGAGCCAACCGCTCCGCGCATGAGCACGCAGGTGCAGCACGCCAAGAGCTACTCTACGGCTCGCGGACAGCTTGCGGCCCAGAATCACGGAAGACCTGCCACGCCGGCCATCAGCAGGCCGATTGCGGCTGACCGCAACGTGAAGCCCACCACGAGCCACGGCGGGAACCACCGGTAAGGCCGCGCCGCTCGCGAAGACTCCTATTGTGCAGGGCTTGCGCGCCTCAGGACGTTACATACTTGAGGTGCGCGGCCCTGTTGCCTCCCTCGCTAGAATCTCAATCGGACTTCCCATTTCGCTTGGACGCAGCCCTGGACGAAGACCAATTGCGCCGCGCTAGGGATTGCAATTCGCAGCGGTCGCTTGTATGTTGCCGGGTCGACTAAAGATCGCTCGGGGGAAAAGCAATGAAGCAGTTCAATTTTTCACTATTCGCTTTTCTTTTGGCCTGTCTGATCTTCGGGACGTTCTCGTCCGTTCTCGCGCAAGACCTCACCATCACGAACGCGCGCATCATCGTCGGTAATGGCACGGTGATTGACAACGGATCCATTGTGATTCGCGGAGGAAAGATCGTTTCCGTAGCGGCGGGCGTGCCCGCGAGCACTGCCGGACAGGTGATTGACGCCAAGGGCATGAGCGCCATGCCCGGTTACATAGACGCGCATAAGCACATCAACAATTTCAAAGCCGACCAGATGCAGGATCTGCTCGAAGCCGGCTACACCACCGTTCTTTCCGGCGGCGGCAGCGCGGAGAGCGTCGCGACCACGCGGGACCAGATCGAATCCGGCGCCATGAACGGGCCGCGGCTGATCGTCTCAGGGCCGGTGAACGTAAGAATGGGCGCCGATATGGCACGTCAGCAGGTGGATGATCTTGCCGCCAAGGGCGTCAAATGGACGGGTGAGATCGCCCTCACGCCCGAGCCAGGCCCGAGCGCCATGGAAGTTGAAGGCCTTAAGGCGGCCGTGGAAGAAGGCGCGAAGAAGGGCGTTACGGTTCAGGTTCACGCCGTAAGCGTGCCGGCTATGATGGCCGCCATTGATGCGGGAGTGCGCCACCTGGTGCACGTCCCAAACAAGGGCTGGGTGACCGTGCCGGATGCGCAAAAGCTGACCGCTACCGGGACGCACATATTAGGGACGATCGGCTTCGGCGCGCCCGTTTTTGGTGTGTTTGCAGACGACAATAACCCGCGCTTCAGGAACGGCATGCCCTGGCCGTCGTCTATCGCCGGCGCGGATCTTCTCGATGGCGTCGCCGTGGGCCAGGAAATCGGTTACACCATGGTGAATTCGAGAACCATTTGGGACGCGGGCGGTATTCTCGGCTACTGCACCGACGACGGCTACGAAGCACGAGCTGGCCTCGAGCATGAGTTGAAAACCTACAACGTGATGTTCTCGATGAAAGACATCGTCAAGCTGATGGGACCTAACACTGCGGATTACCTTGGTATGAGCGACCAACTCGGAACGCTCGAAACCGGCAAACTGGCCGACATCGTCCTGCAGGATGGGAATCCTATGGAAGGTTACTGGAACTGGCTGAAGGTCAAGGTTGTGGTAAAGGGCGGAAAGATCGTGGTGGACAAGCGGTAACTCAGAGAGTTCTAGAGGTGTTATCCGCCGCGGGGGCGAGACCCTCTTATCCAGCTTGAGGCCAATACGACCGCCATGTGCCCTCCGGAAATTTGATGGGATTGCCGTCCGCGCCAGCAGGGTTTGCAGGACGTCTACCGAATAGAAGATGCTAGGGTGCGCCGGAAAAAAAGTCAACGCAGCGAGGGGGGTATGCGGATAGGGACGGGAAAAAGGGACCACCCCCGGTGCGTATACGGCAGGGGAAGACCGTTCTCGTGGAGAACCTTCGCAAGCCCTGCGCGATCAGTGAGGCCGGGAATCATGAATGCGCCTTTCTAACGCGGACTCACGAGAATCGCGCCGATGCGCCGAGCAGATACGAATACGCGCCCATCTCCGGCTTTGCTGAGGCAGCGTAACCGAGCAAAGAAGAACTAAGCGACAACGCAGCAGCCAAGGGATGACCAGCGGCTAGGCTCACCGCAGCACCGGTTAAACTAAGGCCGAGCGCGGCGGGCTTTTTCCACGCCTTACGCCCTTTCTTGCATAGGTCACTAGCGAGATCGTCCAACTCTGCTTGCCGCAAGTCGAATGCATCAGCGCGTTCCATATCGTTCATCTTGGACAATTCCTGCGCAAAACGACGCGCGCTAAGGGTGTAGCGCCGATAGGCCACGAGGTTTTCCTGTCGGAAATCGAGTACTTCGTCAATTGGAAAACTGCCGACATCCACACTGACGGTAGACATGTCAAACGTAACCACCGAACCCGTCGTTGGAATGACTCTGTGAGAAAGCAACTCGCCGAGAGCAGCGACGATCCTCGGTCTGTCCGTCACAGGGCTTAATTCCGCATCCATTTTTGAGCCATAGGACCGGAGAATTTGCGATAAGAGCACGAGCACCAGCGAACGGACCTTCGGATGCATCGGAATGGATTTGCCGTCTTCGGTTGCTCGCGCAAGTCCGCGCTCGCTCAGCTCCTTGAACAACTCCATAGCAAGGCTTTCGTCGCCGCAGTAGCCAAGCCTAGACATCGAGAGTTGATCAAAAGTCGATTCAGGCGGAAGGTTATCCAACTTTCCGCTCTCAATGATCTCTCGCATCGCCCCGGCAAGTTGAGCCGTCGCTGTCGCATCCACGACCGTCTCTGGCTCCAGAATATGAAGGAGTCGGTGCTGTTCGAGACCAGCGACAATGGCTGGATCGAGCATCCGTGGCTTCTCCTTTATGTATTCCGGCACAAGCAGCGCCACGCCATCGAAAAACAGGATCAGGTTTTTTACCCAATCGCCCCTGTCCCACATCGGATTGGGATAGTAGTAAGCGATCTCTTTTCTTGTGGCTTCAGTGTTCAAAGATCACCTCGAAAAGATCGTGCACCACGTCACCCATTGAAATCGGGCACGGACAAGTATGCTTCTCCTGTCTGCGAGGCGTGACGGCGGACGCGATCTATCACTTCCCCGAGACCCATAATGCCGCCGAGCACAAGATACAAATGGCTGTGATCCAACAGCAGCAAAGGCGTTCGCGCACCAGATGCTTCCTGTCGCGCCACGGTTGAGTAACCGGAGATAGAGATCATAATGCCCATGGTATTGTCGGCTTTCGTGGTCACTTTTTTGTGAAACGTATCGATGTCGGGAGCGCCCGCTTGCTCCGCAGTGAATTTCAACTCAACCAAATAGGTTGTGCCGGTCACCGTCACGGAGCCGTCAATTTGCCGCCCTTTGTGGACATAGGGCTTTCGGTTAGGCAGTTCTGAAAAATCGAGCAGATCGTAGAACCAATCCTGAAACTTGTATCCTCCATCTTGCGTGCCGAGGCACTTCCCAAGTTCATTCAGCCGATCATTCAGCTTTTGCAGCGTCTGCTGCGAATGGGTTATTTCCTGTTGGCGTTTGGCGAAGTCTTGTTTTGCCTTCAGCTTTTGGTCTTCAGTTTGCAACTCTTCCTGTTGCTTCGAATGGAAGCTTCGCAGTTTGGACACCGCATCGTGCGCCGCCTTT
>JASHRI010000384.1 GCA_030037435.1 Candidatus Acidiferrales bacterium
GTTTGTGCGTCGGCACCGACGAAGGTGGCTTGGATTTTCGTTTCAGGCGGAACAATGTTGGGAAATTGCGAGACCGGCAGCCGCACTATAGAAATCCCACCGACGATTACGGTAAGGATTGCGATTACCATCGCAACGATCGGCCGATTTATAAAGAATCTGGACATGAGTTCTCAGCTTCCCGAGCCGGGATTGAACGGAACGGGAGCGACGACGCTGCCACTCCTGACTTTTGAGGTTCCCTCGGCTACTACCCGATCTCCTGCATTGAGACCCTTGTTGATAATCCACATCGTGTCCACACGTGGGCCAACTTGAACGCTTCGAACAGAGACTTTGTTGTCGGGTCCGACGACCGCGACTTCGTACGATCCCTGCAATTCCGTGACGGCACGCTGGGGCACCAGCAATGCGCCCTTTCGGACCTCGGTGACGGCGCGCACTCGGCCGTATTGCCCAGGGCGCAGGATATTGCCCGGGTTCGGGAATGCTCCCGCAATTCGGATTGTTCCGGTCTGTTGATCCACCTGGCGATCGGCGAAAAGGACCTTGCCAGCGTGGGCATAGGTGGTGCCGTTTGAAAGGATAAGTTGCAGCGGAATCGGGGACGAGTCGGAAAGGAGGTCTACCGTGCCAGGGCTGATCTTACCGGAAATGCGGAGATAGTCGTCGCCACTAATCGGAAAGTAGGCCTTAATGGGATTTACCTGCGAGACTCCTGTAAGCACGGTGGTGGGGGTGACCAGGTTACCCACTTGAACTTGGGCGATCCCCGCAATCCCGCTGATCAGCGAGCGGACCTTGGTGAATCCGAGGTTTAGCGACGCTTGCTCAACGGCAGCCTGACCGGCCTCGACAGCTGCCTTCCCAGCCAGTTCCGTTTGCGTATCGGCATCAAGCTGGCTTTGGGGAATCGCGTTCGCCTGGGCTTCGGGAATGTCGCGCTTTACGTTTATCGAGGCGTTGCCAAGCTGTGCGTCCGCCTGTGCGAGCTGTGCTTTAGCCTGATCCAGCACCGCCTGAAATGGGCGCGGATCAATTTCAAAGAGCACATCCCCTTCGTGTACGAAGGAGCCCTCGCGATAATCCTGCTTGATAAGGTAGCCAGTGACCTGGGGCTGTATTTGGGCATTCACATAGCCATCGAGCGTGGCAACCCATTCGCTGTAGATGCTGACGTCCTTCTGGACGACGCCTGTGACTTCTACCTGTGGCGGCTGAGCTTGCTGCGCAGAAGATGCCTTTTGACCACATCCGGCGCATGAGAGAAATATAAGGGCAATCAACAACAGATCTAGCCGAACGACGTGACCCATCTTGTCCAATCCGCTCTCCTTCGCGCCGATACCGGGTGCCATTCAAGTCCTCTCCACGACATCCTGAATATCCATCGATTCAGCATTTCAGCTTGGGTACGAGATAGCCCTTCAAAACGGCCTTGAAATCATCGACAATCGCGATCTTTTGGTCGGCATCAGCACGGGCATATAGCGTCAGCAATCCTCTGCTAACCTGCTGCACGACCGACGCAATACGCATGGCCGCAGTCCTGGACAGGCGAGGCTTATGCGCAATCAAAACTGTGGCGATGCGGGCGCGGATCAACTCTCGCCTTGTCGTAGCGCGGGGGCTGGGCGGCACGTCCATAAGTGCCAGCAAGGCGGGATGGCTTTTGACGATCTCCAACTGGAGGCTCACTAGCCTGCAGGCAAGCACGTCGGCATCAAGATCCGCTGCCTGTCGCGCGAGCGCAGCCCAAGACTGTTCGATTTCATTGAGATACTGGGCGCGAATCGCGTCAGCCACGGAGGGCTTATTGAGAAAAAACTGATAGAGGGAACCGATGCACGAATTGGCGCGCTCGGCGATCGCGCTCATCGTGGCGCGCTCGTATCCCGTCTCCGCGATTACCGCTTCCGCCGCGCGCAAGAACCTGGCGACGCGACGCTGGCCTCGCTTTTGTTGAGGGATTCGACGCTGGGCCGTGGACGAATATGAGGACACACTCACATTATAGCAAATGTGCGAGCAGACCGAGAGAACACCGAAAGAAAAAGCGCGGGTGGCCGGTCCAATGCGCGCGACCTTTTTTACAGACTGGAGCTACGATGCGATCTTGCCAAGCGGTTCTTTGCGGTGGGTGAGGTAAAACTGGATCGACGGGGTAATCAACAGCGAGAGAACCATGGAAATGAGGATGCCGCCAATCACGGCAATCGCCAACGGCTGCAACATTTGTGAGCCCGCACCCCAGGCGAACGCAAGCGGAAGCATGCCAGCAACGGCAGCCATCGCCGTCATGACGATGGGGCGCAAACGGCGGCGACCGGCTTGAATCAACGCCTCTTCCGCCGACAACCCCACGGAAAGGAATTTGGCGTTGGCATCGAGAAGCAAAATCCCATTTTTTGCCACGATGCCCACCACCATGATCAGGCCCATGAACGAGGAGACGTTGAACGTGGTGCGGGTAACAAGCAAAGCCAGAAAAACACCCGACGTGGAGAGAACGGCTGACGACAGAATAGCGAGCGGAGCCGAAAACGCTCTGAACTCGAAGAGCAGAACGAGGAAAATCAGCACGAGCGCCAGCAGCAGCACGACGACGAGATCATGAAAGGATTTCTGTTGCTGCGCATACGTGCCGCCGTATTCGACGCGGATCGAAGACGGAAGATTCAGGTGATGGACTGCCTGCTGCACTGCGGCGACGCCCGATCCGAGGTCCAAGCCTTCCAGACGTGCGGTAACTTCGACCTGACGTTGCAAATTGTCGCGGAGAATTTCGGTTTGGCCCGGCAACTCCGTCACGGTAGCCATCGCGCCAAGCGTCGCCGTGCCACCCTCGGAGTTCACCAGCAAAGTATTGGTCATCGCATCGAGCGATGCGTGGTTCGCTTGAGGATAGCGGACGCGCAGAGTGTAGGGACGGTCGTTGATTATGACGGGCGTCTGAGCGGGCTCGCCATCCACGATGGCGCTTGTTGCGACGTCGATTTGATCCGTAGTAAAGCCGGCCTTGGCTGCAGCGACCGGGTTCACCGTGAAAAGAACGGCTGGCCCGCTCGTGGTGCTTTCGATGCCATCGTCAATGTCCACGACGGGCATCGCGCCGTGCACCTCGATTTTGCCGAGCGCATCGGCCACTTGGGGCGCCCAAGTGGCCAGGAGCGCCGCATCCGGAGAAAAAAGCTTTACCACAATCGGCTGTGGCGCGCCGGTGAGATCGCCAATCATGTCTTGAAGCACCTGCGTAAAATCGACGTCCAGCTCCGGTTCGCTCTTCGTCACCTTCGCACGTATTTCAGCGATGATTTCGTCGATGCCACGACTGCGATGATCCTTGAGTTTCACGGAAATGTCGCCGGTATTAGGCTCGGTGACCGCGGCGAGGCCAAGTTGCAAGCCGGTGCGGCGCGAGGTGCTTTGGACCTCGGGCACCGCGCGAATGATGCTCTCCACGTGCCCTATCACGCGATTCGTTTCATCGAGGGAGCTGCCGGGCGGCATCACGTAGTCGAGAACGAAACCTCCCTCGTCCATCGCGGGCAATAGGTCGGTGCCAAGGCCGCGGTAACAAGCGTACGAAATTACAATCAACACCACGCAAAACACGGCGACCCACACGGGACGTTCGAGGGCGAAGCGCTCCCAACGCTCGTAGAAGGCGAGAAGATGGCCGAAGAATCCGCCGCGCAATGACGCTTCCTCGGCCGCCATCATGCGGCGGACTTCTTCCTGCTCTGAATTTTTCGCGTCGTCGACGGCGGGAATCTCAGCTGGCGGATCGGGCGCTCCGTTAGCGGCTGCCTTATAGCGGATCAAGTAGGTGCCGAGATTTGTAGTCCAGCCTAAAGCGAGCACCAGGGAGGTGAGCAATGCGATGCTCATAGCTATGGCTAGAGCGCGGAAGAACGTGCCGGTGACGCCTGTGATCGAGATCAGGGGGAGAAAAACGACGATTGGCGTCAGTGTAGAGCCAATCAGGGGAACCGTGAGTTCCTTCAGAGCGTGACTAGTCGCTTCGAGCGGATGTTCGCCGCCGTCGCGGTGCAAAACAATATTTTCGACCATTACGATTGCATCGTCGATGACGAGCCCGCCCGCTGCCGCAAGGCCGCCGAGCGTCATCATATTGAAACTTTGGCCGAGGATTTTCATCCCCACGAATGTGACGCAGATCGTGACCGGGACGACAATGGCCGCAAGTACTGCGGTGCCAAAATCGCGCAGGAAGAGCCAGATGATCAACGCGGTGAGAAAAAGACCGATGATGATCGCGTCGCGCACGCTATCAATCGAAGCCTTCACGATCTCCGACTGATCGTAAAACACAGACAAATCAACAGCCGGCGGCAGCGCGGAGCGGAGGTTCTCGATCTCCGAATGGACTTCGTCCGCCACTGCGACAGTATTGCTGTCCGGCTGCCGATTGATGCTGAGCAACACGGCGGCTTTCCCGTTAGCAGTGACGACCGTGTAATTCGGAGCAGTGGACGGCGAGACCGTACCCACATCGCTGATTTCAACCGGGATGCCATTGGCATCCTTCACGACGATGCTTCCGATTTCGCCAGGCGTTTGCACCTGAGCCGTGACAAGGCCGAGAAAGAGTTGATGATTGCGATTCAGCAAGCCGGGAGAGTCGATAAGGTTTGTTTTGTTCACCGCGTCGAGGATGTCTTGCAAAGTGACACGAGCTCGTTGCATGCGGGCTGGATCTGGAGTCACATGGAATTCCGGTACCTGACCGCCTTGCACAAGCACGCTTGCCACGCCATTCAGACGATTCAGCCGCGGCTTGAGGTCGTAAGTTGCGAGCTCCCACAGTTGTGTCTGAGGAATACTTTCCGAAGTGAGGCTGTATCCGAGAATCGGGAAGCTCGCGAAATCGAGGCGATGGGTTTCGATTTGCACGGTGGACGGAAGAGACGACTGAACGCGCGCAATCGCGGCGTTGACTTGCAGAAGCGTCTGAGCCATGTCGACCGTCCAATCAAATGAGAGATCGACTTCGGCCGACCCGCGGCTCGTCGTCGAACGCACATCTTCGAGGCCCGGAACACTGTTCACGGCCTCTTCAAGCGGGCGCGTGATCGTTACTTCCATCTGATCGATCGGCATCACACCGTTGTCAATGCCGATGATGATGCGCGGAAAATTCGTCGCGGGGAAAACGGCGATCGGAATCGAAAGCGCTTCGTAGATGCCAACGAAAGCGAGGACGATCACGAGAAAGATGATGGATTTGGAGTGACGCGCGAACCAATATCGTGAGACGTCGTTCTGCTCTGCGTTGCTATTTGCGGAGGCGGACACCGCTGCGTTCACCGCCCGTTCTCACTCGGCAACAGATTTCTCGGGGGCGTCAATTCGTGTCATCCTCGCCCGCGGGCTTCGGCGGTTGCACCTGAATGTTCGTTTTGGCGAGCACGTCCGGATCTTCGTTGCTTAGCTCGAACGCACCGTCGGTGACCACGCGCTCGCCGCCCTTGAGTCCACTAGCGATCTGAACGTCGTCACCATTGCGAATGCCGACTTCGACGTTTCGGCGGGAGGGCTTGTTGTTCGCGCCAAGTGCGATAACGGAGACTGATCCATTTGTGGCGGTAAGAAGCGCCGCTGCGGGGATAACGGCCGCGTTCGAGACAGTTTGCGCGACGATTGCGACGTGTGCGCTGGAGCCGGGCCTGAGTTCATCATGAGGATTAGCGGCCTGCACCCAAACCTCGACGGTGGTGCTATTTGGATCTAGCGCCGGACTGACCAGCGTGACTCTACCCTTGAGAGAAGTGGCTAATCCGGCGGCAGAAATTTCCGCAGCATCGCCAGTCTTGAGCAGGGAGGCCTGAGCCTGAGCGATATGCGCGCGCGCAACGATTTGGGAAATGTCCATCACGGTGAGGATCGACGAGCCGGAAGGGACCGTCTCGCCCGCATAGTACGGACGATCGGTCACGACTCCATCGATCGGACTCGTAATCCTGGCATAGTCGAGCTGAGCTTTCGCGCTAGCGGCTTTTGCCTTCGCAGCTGCGAGCTGTGCCTCGGCTATTCTGAGCTCATATTGCTTCTGCGCCATGTCGTACTGACCCTGCGCCTGCGTAAGGCTGATGCGCGCGTCTTCTACATCTTTCGCGGAAGTCGCACCTTGCTTCAGAAGGTTCTCGCGAGCATCGTAGACTTTCTGGGCAGCGTCGAGTTCCTGTTTTGCAAGTGCGAGGTCCTGCTGGGCCCTTCGCGACGCGGTATCGTAATTCGTCTGCGCTTCCTGATATCCGCTTTGATTTTCCTCATAGGCCCCCGCAAGGGTTTGACTGTCTAGTTCCGCAAGCAATTGGCCTGTATGTACGTGGCTGCCGCGATCAACGTAGAACTTTTCTATCGCCGCGCTAACCTGCGGAACAATCGCGGCTTGATCGCGAGGAAAGAGGATGGCATCCGCGCTTACGACTTGCTGGATCGACTGCGTTGCAACAGTGGCGATTTGGACGGTTACGGTCGGCATCGTACTGCTAGCTTCCCTGGATGAGCACCCAACGAGCAATAGCCAGCTCGAAACAAACGCTATCGCAAATACGAAGCAGCGCATTGGAAGCACGCGGGCAAATGGAGGGTTTCGCATCTCAAAAGCTTCCTGTGAAAGTCTGCAACGTAGCCAGTGCGACACGATACCGCATTTGGGCCTCGTCGTAACCAGTTCTGCCCTGCGTCAAAGCATTCTGTGCATCGACCACCTCGAGGGCCGTCGATTCGCCGGCCTGATAGCGGAGCTCGCTCAAACGCAGGCTTTCAGCGGCGTCGGTGGCGATTCTACGAGACGATTCCACCGCCTCGCGGGCCACCGACGCTTCGTTGTAGGCGGCGTACAAATTCGCAAGGGTTTCACGCTGCGTCTGGCTCAACTCCGCACGCGCCTGTTCTCGATTCGTTTGGGACTGGCGCAGCTTGCTACGCAGCGTGCCCCAGTCCCAAACGGGAATCGTTACTCCCGCGGTGATGAAATATCCCAGATTCGGCAGGGGGCCAAGATGAGGTTCCTCCACGTCGACGCTGCGCAGCGCGAAGGCATTTGCCTCGATGCCATAATCGGTCTCGACGCTAAACGACGGCAAGAACGCTCCTTTGGCCGCAGTCACGTCGAGGTCGGCCTCGCGCACGGCCTCCATCGCCACGCGCAAATCGGGATTATCCTTCATGGCCATCGCTTGCGCCTCAGCAAACGCGGGAAGTGGCGCGGCTGCGTCCATGTCGTCGACGACGCTGAAGTTCTCATCGAGGGTCGGAAACAGCAAGACCGCCAGGTTCAGGCGCGCGTCTTCCATGGCGAGATTGGCCTCGTTGAAGACTTGCTGCTGCTGTTCTACCTGAATTTGGGCTCTTAGCACATCCGCGTGCGCCGACTGACCGGCCTTTTCAGCGTCTTGCGTGATTTTCAAGAAATGCTGCGCCTGATCCAGAGCCTGTTGCGTAGTTGCGAGGTTCCGCTGCTCGGTTATGAGGGTGTAATAGTTTTTTGTGACCGTGACGGCTAAGCCGCGCCGCGCGATTTCGGCTTTGGCTTTGGCCAGGGCCTCCGCAGCCTTTGCACGGCGGTATCCGGTTGCCAAATATGTGTTCGGCGACAGGTCCTGGCGGAAAACGCCCCATGCACGGTAGACGTGAACGCCGTCCTGAGTCACAAACCGACCGATCGCGTCCTTGCCGTTGCCCTGCGCCCCGAGAAACTGTGAGACAGCCGAAGCCTGGGGTAACATCGCGTTTCGGGATTGCAAGATGTCGTCGTGAGCATTTTTTTGGCTGCCGACCGCGCCAAGGTACTGCGAGTCAAGTTTTCTGGCTCGAGCGATCGCATCTGTAAGCGTAATCGTAAGGGGAGGGGCCTGGGGACCGGCCGGATGTTCCATTTGGACTGATGGCTGGGCGGGTTCGAGGCCGACTTCGTCCTGTGCGTTGGTGCGCCAGGAAAACAGAGCAACAATTGCAAATGCAACCACGACTAGATAGCTTATCGAGCGATTCATGCAAAGGCCTCCTGTGACTGCATTAGCGGCGCGGGCCCAGCGCACGCGCATCGTCGAACGTGAAAAAACTAGCCTTCTTACATGAACACCACATGAAGGTTTCATTCGACTCGTCTCCGTCGACCCGCTCTAGCGCGCAGCGAGCGGTAGCCAGATTTCAAACGACGATCCTTGTCCTACCTTGCTTTCCACCCGAATCTCTCCTTCGTGCGCTTCAGCGATCCATTTCCCGATCGCGAGCCCCAAGCCTGCGCCGCCAGCTTCCCGCGATCGCGCGCGGTCCGCGCGGTAGAAACGATCGAAAATACGCGGAAGGTCATGAGGGGAAATGCCGATGCCCGTATCGCGAATCTCCGTCACAGCAAAGTCGTCCTTCACGTTCAGTAGCACCTCGATGCGGCCGCCGCTGGGCGTGTACTTTACTGCGTTGTCCAATACGATCGTAAAAAGTCTTTCGATCGAAGCGGCATTGGCTTGAACCCAGAGCGGAGTGTTTAACCCATTTCGGCACAGCGTCACACCTTGTTTTTCCGCCAACAGCTTCGATTTATCGCAGGAATCCGCCAATAGGGCGCCAACATCTGTGCGCTCCATTTGCATCTGTGCCGCTCCCGAATCGGCACGAGCGAGCCCCAAAAGATTTTCGATCAACTGTGAGACCTCGCCGGTCTGGTGCAGAATCTGCGAAAGCGCCTCGCGATATTCACTTTCGGTCCGCTGCCTGCGCAGCGCGAGCTCAGCGCTGGTCCGCATGACGGCGACTGGCGTGCGCAATTCGTGCGAAGCATCTGCAGTGAACTGCGTGACTTTACGAAACGCAGAGTCGAGCCGAGCCAGCATCTCATTGAGCGTCTCGGCGAGACGCGCCAATTCGTCACGCGCTGGAGGAACTTCTAGCCTCTGAGAAAGGTCCTGCGCACCGATACTCCGCGCGGCGCGCGTCATTTGATCGACGGGGACGAGCGCCCGGCGACTCATCCAATAGCCACCCAACGCTGCAAGTACAAGAAACACCGGCGCGGCGGCAAATAAAATCGTGCTGCCACGCTTGAGTGTGCGATCAAAATCGCCCGTCGCCACCGCCATCGTCACGTCATACGGAGTGCCGGAGACCACTACGTTTTGGCGGAGCAGCATGAATGACGCTCCGTCGATCCATTGGCGCCACGGCCGCCGCGTCATAAGTCCGCTCGGTTCCAACGATTTGGTCATTCCGGGCGAAGCGAAGAGCAATCCTCTCGCGTCCGTCACCCGCAGCCGACCACCTGAGCCGAGACCATTGGCAAATTCACTCAGTTCGTCTGCGAGCGCAGCGCGACCCTGGGGTCCATCTTCCACGATGATGTCCCGCACACCCTCGGTCCGCTCCGTCAGCTCTGACTGGAGCGTCTGCCGGAAGCTGTAGCCCATGGCCAGGTATGCAATGCAACAAAATGCCGCGAGCGACAACGCCAATATCAGCGAATACCATGCTGTTAGCTGGCCACGAATTCCCGGCCGCTTCATTCCTTAGGCCCCTCATCCAAGCGATAGCCGAATCCACGAACGGTATGAATCAACCGTGACTTGTTTCGCAGATCGACCTTTGCCCGGAGCAAACGGATGAACGCATCAAGTGTGTTTTCCTCGACGTCCGCGCCCAGCCCCCATACGGCTTCGACGATCGCAGTGCGCGATGCGGCTCCTCCCTGGCGGCGCATCAGGAATTCTAGAAGTCTATATTCCGTGGGGGTCAAATGAAGTTCTTGTTTTCCGCGAAAAACACGATGCGTTGTGGTATCGAGCGCCAGGTCGGCCACTTCGATCCGCGTTGCATGCGCGGGAACCTGCGTACGCCTTCCAAGAGCGCGGAGTCTGGCTAAGAATTCAGCGAAGGAGAATGGTTTGGTAAGGTAGTCGTCCGTGCCGGCGTCAAGCGCCTTTACGATATCAGGCACTGCGTCGCGCGCGGTGAGCATCAGAATCGGCGTGATATTGCCGCTCTTGCGCAGCGACCTCGAAACATCGAGGCCGTCCATGATAGGAAGCATCCAATCGAGCACGATCACGTCAAACTCATAATCGGCCGCGAGATCCACTCCCGCGCGACCGTCGTATGCGACGCTGACGACGTGGTTTTCCTCCTCCAGGCCTTTTTGCAGCAGGCCCGCCATCGCCCGGTCGTCTTCTATAACCAGCAATCGCATTGTGCAGCTCGTGTATTAAATGCTGAACCTTTTAGATGAATGATATCTGAAAGCATCGAAATTAGTTGCTACTCGGACACGCAACGAAGCACGCTCTTAAGCGTCAATTCGTTTGTTGATCCCAGGGGCAGATCAGAGGTATCTTACGCGGTCGATAGATAGAGCTACAGAAATCGGAGGTAGCATCCTTTGAGAAAATTTCTTACGGCAATCGTAATTCTCGTGGCTTCGAGCTGTACACCGGCGATCGCGCAAACAATGAAAGCGCAACCAAGGCCGCATTCAACGCACTGCGATCGCGCCTGCCTGAATGCGACCGTCGATAAGTACGTGGCTGCGCTTGTCGCACACGACCCATCGCAAGTCGATTTCGCGCCAAATGTTAAGTTCGTGGAAAACACGGTACCGATTAAGCCAGGTGACGGACTTTGGAAGACCGCCTCGGCGCCGCCGACGACTTTCAAGATTTACGTGCCCGATCCAGTTTCGGAGCAGGTCGGCTTCATGTGCGTGATGCAAGAAAACGGAAAGCCCATTCAGCTCGGCCTGCGGCTCAAGCTAGTCAACGGGAGGATCACAGAAGCCGAGCATCTGATCGCACGGAACCTGCGCGACACGAGCCTGAAGAATCTGGAGACGCCACGGCCTGCGTTTCTGACCAAGGTGCCGGCGTCAGAGCGCGACTCTCGTGCGGACATGATAAAGATTGGTCTTTCTTACTACACGGCCCTTGTGAGCGCCGACAGCAACAACGCGCCATTTGCCGACGATTGCGTGCGTCGCGAGAACGGGATGCAGACTACCGGCAATCCCCCGCCCGCGAAGCCCGGCCGCGGAACGCTGGGCGCCATGGGCTGCGCCGCCCAGCTGAAGACCGGAACGTTCAACTACATCACCCGCATCGAACCGCGTCGCGTGTGGATCGCAGACCCGGAAACCGGACTGGTATTCGGGCTCTCGCAGTTCCGCCAACCCATGAAGGAAAAGACGTATAAGATCACGGGTGTACCTGACGTTCCGTCGGTCGATTTGAATATCAAGCCGTTCGACCTGCCGGCTGCGCACATCTTCAAAGTTTACGACGGCAAGATCCACCAGATCGAAGCCATGGGCTTCACAATGCCGTACGATTCCAAGACGGGATGGGAACAAACACAGAAGTCGAAGGCGACTGGCACATCTGACTAACCGAAGCCTCGGTTGCGGGTGATTTCAATCCGTCGTAGACTGCTCTAAAGTACCTGATCACTCTCGGGGCGTGGCTCAGCCTGGCTAGAGCGCCTGGTTCGGGACCAGGAGGTCGGTGGTTCAAATCCACTCGCCCCGACCACTTCTTTCTGTTACTTACGCAGCGTCCTCTTCCTTCGATTTGGGTCCAATTGGGTCCAACATCGACTTGAACAGGGCATTCTGCCACCACACATTCCCGAACGGAGAAT
>JASHRI010000385.1 GCA_030037435.1 Candidatus Acidiferrales bacterium
GGCCTTCGGTTCGGGCGGCGCCATCGGATGCTGTGACTGCCCCGGAACCTGCCGGGGTTCTAGAAACTCCCCAAACGCGGGCCGCAGCTTGCCTGCCCCCGTGGCGATCACGGTGGCGCACCCAAGCCGTACAAAATCCCTTCGCTTCACGTGATCTTCATCCCGGCCGCGAATGCCAGCGTCGAGATGACCGCCTCAAGGAGCGTTATGGAACATCCTCCTGATCGTCGTGGGTGTATTCATGCCGTTCCTTCCCACACGATTTTCGGTTAAACGGTTGGGCAAAAGAGTCTTTTTTAATCCTTCAATGTTTCGATTTCATTGCCGAAAGGTAACAATTGTGTGACGCTGGCAGCCAAAAAAGAAAACGATTGCAAGAAGATGCCTCGTTGCTGCGCTCTGCGGGCAACATCGGGAACATGTTCGTGGAGTTCAACCGCAGCCCCGGTCAAGGGTGAAGTAGTGCCGTGTTTTATGGTCGGCGACGCTTAGAATATGTATTCCAATCCTTCTAGCAGCGACCATAAGTTCAACTCGGAATGCGATCACGAATAAATTCGGCACGTTGCAGGCCCTCGCAGCCAGCTTTCTCGCCAACAGCGCGACTTGACGAGTGATACACTGCGATTCCGCTACTGCAATTTAGCTTCTTGTCAAATTGAAGGCTCAAGATGAACGATCAACAAAAGCAGGAGCAGTATTCTGGAGTGCGAGATCAAGAGATCCGTGCGGCGCTGGATCAACATTGGGCGGCATCCGATGCGAATGATTTTGAAACGGAGCATCGCATCTACCATGAGGACGCTGTGCTGGAATACCCGCAATCAGGCGAGCGAACCCGCAGTCGACGTAACATACAGAACCAGCGCGCCAGCCAGCCGAACAAAAAGCGATTTTCCATCCGGCGAATCATTGGCAGCGGTGAGCTTTGGGTCACCGAATTCATCCTCACATATGACGGCAGGCCCTCCTACACAGTGAGCATCATGGAGTTCACGGGAGACAAGGTTGCGCGGGAAACACAGTACTTTGCGGATCCATTCGTGGCTCCCGCATCGCGCTCTCAATGGGTCGAACGGATGGACACATAACTTCGGGGCACGAGCCTGGCAGAAGCAATGGGTTCAGCAGATCGCACCCAGCCAGATCTGACGATCATCACCTATACAAGGGTGAGCTTAGTCGTCGTTTGGCGCAGTCGAATGAGATGCGCGATCGACCAGAACCTTGGCCCACGGGTGGCAGTCTTCGAGCGCAGGGTCTTTCAATGCTCGGCATAGAAAAGGGCGCAGCTTTTCGAGTCCCGAAGCGGAGAAAGCAACCAAACCCGGAAAAATTGGGTCACGCTGGCTGAATACCGGCGCTTGACCATCCGTGCGCAGCACAATGCCTTGCGAAAACTGAACGAGAGCTGCTCCAGCCGCTACGTCCCATTCATGCTTGGGTACGAGCGTCCACGTCGCATCCGCCTTTCCCGCAGCCACTAGGGCGATTTTGTAGGCAACGGAACCCAAAGGTTGAATGCGAAACGCTGCATCACGAAATCGGCGCCATTCTCCACGATTCACTTCACTCCGGCTGGCGAGAACCAGGGGAGAAGAATCATCAAGGCCCTTCGAACTGATCATCTTCGTCGTGCTGTCTGAACTTGTGACTCCGGTATCCGCGGAACCGCAAACCATCTCGCCGTTGCACGGATTCAACACACCCGCGGCGACCAATCGCCCGGCTTCCAACAATGCGACGGAAACGCAGCACTCGGGAACACCGGCAATGTATTCTCTGGTTCCATCCAGTGGGTCGACCAGCCAAACTCTCGATAGCGTCAAACGATCGGAATTGTCGACGCTTTCCTCGGAAAGCCATCCATCGCCCGGCCGAACCAGCATTTCGAACAACACCCGGTCTACGGCCAGCTCAACGTCGGTGACGGGATCGCCACCGGCCTTCTCATTTACGCGAATCGAGTCCGCTGGCCGCGCGCGGTAAATCGCGGCGCTCGCTTCCAAGGCCTGGATGATTCGTTCCAGATCACGCTTGTGTTTACTCATGAAGGCTTAGCGTTACGAATGTGGGGCGGGGCGTTTCGCGCGCAAGCTCTCTCTTTCTCACTGCGTCTCCGAATACGATTCGGCGGCTTCACCCACGTAGCCTTGCTTCTCCAAATACAGCATGATTTCTTGCGCTGCTTCCTGAGGTGTCATGTCTGCGGTATTGAGCACAATTTCAGCGTCGAGCGGGACTTCATAGGGATCGGAAATGCCGGTAAATCCGGGAATGATTCCTGCGCGGGCCTTTGCGTACAGGCCCTTTCGGTCGCGTTGCTCGCAAATCTCCAGCGAAGTGGAAGCATAAACCAGGACGAATCCACCGATGGATTCGATTGACCGCCGCACTTCCTTTCGGATGTTGTCGTACGGAGCGATCGGCGCGCAGATGGCGATGCCGCCATTCTTGGTAATTTCCCGGGCAACGAATCCGATGCGGCGGATGTTCAAGTCGCGATGTTCCTTAGAGAAACTGAGTTCGGACGACAAGTTTTTACGCACGATGTCGCCATCGAGCAAGGTAACTGGGCGTCCCCCCAATTCGAGGAACTTGACCAATAGCACGTTTGCGATGGTTGACTTGCCAGCGCCTGAAAGGCCGGTAAAAAAAATGGTGAAGCCCTGCTTATAGCGTGTGGGACGAGCGCGGCGCAATTCCTGGGCGACGTGCGGGAACGTGAACCAGGCTGGAATATCGCGTCCTTCGGCCAAGCGAGCTCGAAGCTCTGTTTCGGAGATCTTCAACGCTCGCCTGTCTCGAGGAACCTCGTCCTCGGGAACATATCGGCCTTTGTCCTCAAGGTAGGCCGCTGCCTTGTACGGCACCACCTCGACGCCGGTTTCAGACTGAAACTGTTGCACGAGTTTCTGTGCGCTGCCGGAAGCATAGAAAGGCTTCGTTTGAGAATCGTTTCCCGGGCTTGCATGGTCTGAGCCAACGATAAAATGGGTACAGCCAAAATTCTTGCGGACGATCGCATGCCACAGCGCTTCACGCGGACCCGCCATGCGCGCAGCGAGAGGCAGGAGCGCCAGCCTGGCGGTGTCGGCTGGATAATGAGGCAGGATCGCCCGGTAACATCGAACGCGCGTGTAATGATCGATGTCGTCCAACCTGTCCAAGCCCACGGACGGGTGAATGAAGAGATTTGCGGATGCGTTCTTAGCCGCTCGAAAGGTCAGTTCCACTTCCGCGCGATGCATGGGATTTTGAGGCTGAAAACCCACAACGCGACGCCATCCCAGCGCGGCAAAGTCGGCACGTGTCTCCGCCGGTGAAAGACGAAAAGCGCGGTAATCATAATGCGAGGGAGTTTGCAGTCCCTC
>JASHRI010000386.1 GCA_030037435.1 Candidatus Acidiferrales bacterium
ATGCGAAAGAGATACAAACACCTGAATATGGCTGCGGTTTGGAAGGTGTGATTCGCGGTCGTGCCGATCGACTAGTGGGGATTTTGAATGGAGTCGACTACGCGATCTGGAGCCCTGAAACCGACACGCTGATCGCGCAGAATTATTCTGTGCACAATCTTGAGGGTAAGAAAGCCTGCAAGAAGGATCTGCTGGCGACCCTCCGATTGCCAGACGAAAATCTGGAGCGGCCGGTGATTGGAATTGTGTCGCGATTTGTGGATCAGAAAGGGTTCGACCTGATCGCGGAAATATCGGGTGAGTTGATGAAGGAAGATTTCGCCCTGGCGGTGTTGGGCTCGGGACAGCCGGAGTACGAAAAGCTGTTCAAGAAGCTGGTGGATAAATATCCGGCACGCGTGGGACTGAAAATCGGGTACGATAATGGCCTTGCGCATAAGATCGAGGCGGGGGCGGACCTCTTTCTGATGCCGTCGCGGTACGAGCCCTGTGGACTAAACCAGATTTACAGCTTACGATACGGCACAGTTCCGATCGTGCGTGCCACGGGTGGGCTAGACGATACGATCCAGAATTTCGGCTCGAAGTCGAAGCAGGGTACAGGATTCAAATTCGAGCGGTACGACGGATCAGCGCTGCTTGAGTGCGTTCGCACGGCGCTGAAAGCGTATCGCGACCCGAAGATTTGGCAGGCTTTACAGGCCAATGGCATGGCCAAGGATTTTTCGTGGAAAGCTTCGGCGGGGGCTTACGTAACTCTGTACGAAGCAGCAAGGAGGTCCCGAATCCCGCGAGTCGCGGGATCATCTAAGTAGCGGTGCTTCAGGCGGACCCGTTGGGCCCGGGGAAGCGCCATAAGGGGAAATCAATGGCTGAAAACATTCAAGCAGTCACCGACGCGAGCTTTGAGTCTGACGTGATCGAAGCGAGCAAGACACAACCTGTTATGGTGGACTTTTGGGCAGATTGGTGCAGGCCGTGCCACATGCTCACGCCCACAGTGGAAGAGGTCGCGCGGGAACATGCCGGCAAAATAAAAGTGGTGAAGCTCAACATCGACGACAATATGGGCGTGCCGGGCAAGTTCAACATTCGTGGGATACCGACGCTGCTCGTCTTCAAAGGCGGGCAGGTGGCCGATCAGATCGTTGGCGCTGTACGCAAAGAAGAGATCGTGAAGGTCCTCGAGCGCCACATTTCCTAGGCGCGAATTCACTTTTCTTGCACTGATGTCGAGGGGCGGGCTTACCGCCCCTATCTGGCCGCGGGCGTTTGCGCCTGCAAACGTTTGTCCTTGCACCCGGCGGCTGATTCGCTCACTCTTTTCGACGGTCACAGCGGTCAGAATGATGGCCAAAACGGAAAATTCGCCGCGGCGCTGCCACTGGGCGCGAAGCCCACAGATCATCCGCTATCACGATAAGGAATGGGGCGTTCCTTTGCACGACGACCGGCGGCTTTTTGAGTTGCTGATTCTCGAAGGCGCACAGGCCGGGCTGAGTTGGGAAACCATCCTTCGCAAACGGCAGAATTATCGCCGCGCGTTCGACCGATTTGACGCCGCAAAAATCGCTCGGTACGACGCGCGGAAAGTCCGTCAACTATTGGCCGACCCTGGAATCGTTCGCAATCGGCTGAAAATCAAAGCCGCAATCTCGAATGCGCGTGCATTTCTGCAATTGCAGCGCGAATTTGGCCGCTTCGATCGCTACATCTGGCAATTTGTGGGCGGCAAGCCGAAGACGAGCACGCGCAAGCCATCTGAGCACCCACCGGCACGAACACTCGAATCCGACGCGATGAGCAAGGATTTGCAGCGGCGAGGATTTCGTTTTGTAGGATCGACGATTTGCTACGCTTTCATGCAGGCCGCTGGCATGGTGCAGGACCACGCTCCAGATTGCTTCAGGCAACGCGAGCTGCGAACGCGGCCATGAATTGTAGGCCACTACGTAGAACCCTCCGATGCAGCTCGCCGCTATTTTCGACGTGTAGGTAAGGGTCCACAAAGCGCCATTCCCTCTTGACAACCGCTGAGTGAGCGTCCATGTTAGTTGGCTTTACCTTGCAGTGAGTGGACTTCCGCAAGTGGCGTCCTGGGAGTGGCGAAAGTGAAGGTACGGGTTTGTTTTCACGACAAATGTTTCGACGGAGCTTCGTCGGCGGCGATTTTCTCGCGTTTTTACCGCGAGCGGATCGAACCGAGCGCAGAGTTTCTCTACACCGGAATGACGCATCGGGCCTCGCAGCCCTTTGAGGACGGCACCTTTGACGGCGACGAAAACGCCATCGTCGATTTCAAATATTCCAGTTCGCCGCGGCTCACCTGGTGGTTCGATCACCATCAAAGCGCATTTTTGAAGCCAGAGGATGCCGAGCATTTCCGCCAGGATCATTCAGGCAAGAAGTTCTACGATCCCTCCTACAAATCCTGCACGAAATTTCTTGCCACGGTTGCCTCTCAAAACTTCGGCTTCGATGCGCGGCCAGTTGCGGAATTGATTAGGTGGGGCGATATCATCGACGGCGCACAGTTCCCGTCGCCGGAAGCCGCGGTGGAGCTCTCCGAGCCTGCCACGCAGCTCGCGCTGGTGATCGAAGCTGCTCCCGACCCGAATCTGGTGCCGAAGTTGATTCCAGATTTGGCCGAACATTCGCTGGCGGAGATTGTGGAGCTGCCTCTGATCAAAAAGCATTTGGGCCCCTTGCTCGAAAGGCACCGCCGTTCGATGGACATTATGCGCGAGCGCATGGATTCGCGTGGCGGCGTGATCTATTTCGATGTGAGCGACTTGGATCTCGAGGGCTACAACAAATTCATCCCGTATTATCTGCATCCCGACGCCACCTATTCCGTCGGTGTCAGCGCGTCGCCCGTTCGCGCCAAGGTTTCGGTGGGAACGAGCCCGTGGAAGGAAGGGTCCGCCGAGATCAATTTGGCTTCGCTATGCGAAAAATACGGCGGCGGCGGCCACGCGAGAGTGGCCGCGATCTCTTTTGGTCCGGGCGACCTAGTCCGAGCGCGTCAGGTAGCGAAAGAGATTGCCGCGCTGCTGCGCCGCTAGTCGACAGGGTGCGCAACAGTTCCTTTGACCGCCCGCGATCCACCACTCTTACGCGTCGCCGGCTGGCTGTTCTTCCCGTGTTAGAATGTTTTGTCCTTCTGGGCCGCTAGCTCAATGGTAGAGCAGCTGACTCTTAATCAGCGGGTTCCAGGTTCGAGTCCTGGGCGGCTCACCAATCCTCCGCGAAGTGCCAGCGAGTCAGTCAGTTGACCGGCCTCGCTTTTCCGTCTCCCTCCGATTTGAAAACATCCGAAAACAAAACCTCTTGGTCCAGCTCTGTGAACAGATCCCCGACGCGCTCAATCGCTTTTTTCTGCGAGTCGGGGACTGCGTGCATGTACGTGTTGAGCGTCGTTTCGAGATCCGAGTGGCCGAGAATGGCCTGCGCGGTCTTGATCGACTCTCCTGCGTCGCCGAGCAGTGTCGCGTGCGTGTGGCGGAACGAGTGCCATCCAATGCGCGGCTCTCGAATCGCGTCGCACGCCGGATTAAGCGCTCGGTTTCGCAGGTTCTTGTCGCTGAGCGGCGTGCCCTTTGGAGTGCAAAACAGCAGATCATCTGGCTCGCCTCGAAGTGCGCGTGCGCGGTGCGCTTCGAGAATTCGCCGAAAAGTCGTGCTGACGTGAATTACGCGGCGACTGCTGCGTGTTTTTGGAGGGCCGAATCTTCCATTGGAAAAAGTTTCGGCAACTCCAATCGTGCCACGCAACAGGTCGACGCGCTTCCACCGAAGGGCAAGA
>JASHRI010000387.1 GCA_030037435.1 Candidatus Acidiferrales bacterium
AGACTTCGACGATGCGATCGCTTGCATCTCCGAAGCTCGTGTGCACTCTGGCTTTCAGTTGGTCTTCGGTCATCGTCAAGAGCGATGGATCGTAGAGGGGCGTAAAGAATTCGTTCAAGACGGTGCCGACGAGCAATGGAATTTGCGCGGACTGAGCAGGGGCCACGGGATCGAATGGTTGCGTGGGGAGATTGGTACCGTCTACCGATGGCTGCCAACCGACTCGCGGCAGGCGAAAGGCGCGACTGTTGAGCGGCGAGGGCTGCCTGAAAGTGGCGAGAGCGGCGATACCGGCTTGCACGAGGCGTTCGACCGGGACGTTGTGAATCTGATCTATTTGCGAAGCGCTCAAGCCGAGCTGCTGCATTACGGCGGCGCCAAGTTTGGCGGAATCGTCGGCTGTGGCGGCATTGAGAAGCGATCCGCTTTGCACGGCCGCCTTGTGGAAAAGCCCTTTGGCGGCGGGCATGGCCATCAGGGTGTTGACTTTGCCGCCTCCGCCGGATTGGCCGAAGATCGTGACGTTTCCGGGGTCGCCGCCGAAGTTGGAGATGTTGTCTCGAACCCATTCGAGCGCGGCGACGATATCGAGCATGCCAGCATTCGCGGAGTTCGCATACGCGGAACCGCCAATTTCAGCGAGATTGAGGTAGCCGAGTACGCCGAGGCGATGGTTGAGCGACACAACGACTACGTCGCCGCGGCGGCTGAGATTTTCGCCGTAGTAGGATTTCAGTTCCTGGCCCGAGCCGGCGGAAAAACCGCCGCCGTGCAGCCAGACCATCACGGGCCGCTTGGCATTGTCGTTAACGCCGGGCGTCCAGATGTTGACGAGGAGGCAGTTTTCGCCGGGGCGGCCGTCGTCCCAATCGAACATCCAGGCAACTTCATCGTCCGCCCAACCGGCACGAGGTTCTTGAGGGCTGACGAAGCCATATTGCATGGAGCTGCGGAGGCTGGTCCAAGGCTCGACCTTTGTGGGAGCCATGAATCGCGCTTTGCCGGCGGTGGTGCCCGCGTAGGGAATGCCTTTGAAGGTATAGATGCCATTGCGGGTGAAGCCGCGGACTTTGCCGGCAGTGGTCTCGACGATGGCGTTTTCGTTGGAGGCGACGATGAGAGTGTTGACCGCCCCTGGCGCTGGCGCCTGAGTGCGAGAGGGGCGAGCCTCGGAGGCGACCGGGAGCAAGGCCGATGCGGTGGTGACACCGGCTAAGGCGACCGCGCCTTTGATCAGGTCGCGCCGATCGAATTTCAATTTCGTTTCGCATTCGTCCTTCGCAATGTTCTGCTTACGATTGCGATTGCTTCGAGTGTTCATATCAGTCCTCCAGACCGATGGTCTAAGGCGCCGGTCACATCATCCACACGCTCGTTGCAGCTGTCCATCTGGAAAAGACAGACGCAGCGCGCGGGGTGGAGCGCGCTGCGTCTTCGCTCGGAGGCGCAGCTCGAGCAGGCTCAGGCGGCGCCACACCTCCGCCGAATCCGGCACGAGACGAAGGAGTGTCTGCAGCATGCGAAATTCGCACACTACATTTGTTTACTGAGTCTGAGGGCGCGGCGAACTTTACGAATGCGCCCCGGTAACAATTAAAACGTAAAGCGAGCGACGAGCTGCAAGATGCGCGGGTCGCGTGCCGCGCTCATGGTCCCGAATCCAGTGGTATCACTCGAAGGCCCAGTAGGGCCGTTGACCACGCCTACGAACGGGATTACGACTGCGAAACTATTCACCGTTAGCCACTGCGTGTGGTTGAAAACGTTGAACGCGTCTACGCGAAGCTGAAGCGCGCTGCGCTCGGTGAATTCGAAGCTCTTCTGTAGGGACATGTCCCAGTTGTTGATGCCGGGGCCGAAGGCCGTCATGAGCGGAGAGTCGAGGCCCAGGCTGGGAGCGGTGGGTGCAGCGAATGCCGCAGGGTTGAGCTGGTGCAGCGGCCCTCCGCTGCCTCGGATTGATTGTCCTGTGAGAGCGATTCGCGCCGATTCGGTATAGGAGCCTGTAAGGGTGGATTGCCCGACAGATCCGCCGAACAGGTTGAAGCAGTCGGTGATGCAAAGATCGAGATTGTCGCCGACACCTGGATCGTCGAAAGTGACTTCGTAGGGGCTGCCCGTGGTGAAGCGAGTAATGCCGGAAATTTGCCAGCCGTCTACCACGGCATGCGCGAAGCGATTTGACTTGAAGAACGAGGGGAAGTTGTACACGTAGTTGACCACGAAGTTGTGGCGCTGATCGAACTGGCTATACGTGTAATCCGCTCGGCGAGTCAGATTGTCGATGCGCACCGGATCGAAATCCGCGCCGACAATGCCTGTGCTCGGCGTATCGGTGAGGGTTTTGGCGTAGGTGTACGAGATTCCAAGGGACAGCGACCTGCCGACACGCCGGTTCAACGAAGCCTGAAGCGAATTATAGTTCGCCGTGCCAGTGTTGATGAAATCCCAGATATCTCCCAGACCTTGGATTGGACGAACCAGATTTTCCGGCAAAGCGCATAGGCCTGAATATCCGCCCGGGAGACCTTGGAAGCCGACGGTGGCGGGATTCATACAGGCAGGACCGAGGGTGCTTAGCAGAGTGGGATCCTGCGCAGAAGCTTGGAAGGTTGTGCCGTAGGGAATGCCGTTCAGATTCACCTCGTCGGTTTGATGGCGTGAATTTGATCCCACGTAGGACGTATCCAAAATCATCTGCCCGGGCAATTTGCTTTGTACGCCGAAGCTGTACTCGTAAACGGTGGGGATCAAGCCCTTCACATCCGTGGCATAAAGCGTGGGAGGAGCCAGCAGCCCACCGCCGGGAGTTATGCCAGGAGCGCCTGCCGGACAGCCCGTGGCGTTGACACAGCCGCCGGATAGGAATGTGGGATCGATAGACTCAGGAGGGTTCTGAAGCAGTTCGAACACGCGATTGCCTTGAACTCGATCGTAATAGATCCCGGCGCCGGTGCGGATCACGACTTGCTGTTTGCCCGTGACGTCCCACGCGATGCCGACGCGCGGACCGAGTTGTGGCGCGCGACTATCCTGCAAATATTTGTTGATTCCATCGGTTCCCTGCACGATGCCGTCTTCGAGATTCCCAGAACCCGGAATGATCAGTCCAACATCCCCGGGATTGGGAGCGGCGCAATTGGACAACGAGGCCGGACAGCCCGCGCTGGTCGGCCGGTAGAGGACTGGCGCTTGCGCCGCGCTATACATGGTTGGGATGAAGTTTGAAGTTTGGAGCGACGCGTCGAATTGCGGCTGGTACCACGAGAGCCGCAGACCATAATCCAGCGTCAGAGTGGGCGTGATTTTCCAGGTGTCCTGGAAATAGCCTTCGAAGTTCAGGTAGCGATACTTTCCGGTCAGGAAGGAATTCGCCTGGTCGAATGTGCTGAAGATCCCCAAGGCCAGGTTTGCCAGACCGTTTCCTGTGTCGAATGGGTTTGCGGGAGAACTGCCGAAGCCGTAATTGCCATTCGCATCCGCGAAGGCGGTCTGATTTTTGCGGCTCCGCTGGACATAAACACCAGTCTTAAATGTGTGTTGACCCCAAACTTTGCTTAGATTGTCGGTTACGTCGATGTCCGTGTTGTAGTTGAGGAAAGGAGCTTCGGCGGTGCTGGTGGTGGCTGCGCCGCCACCGAGAGCATTCGATCCGTAGGTGATGCTGGGAATGAAGCCAGTGCCCGCACTCGGGTAGAGAAGGGGAAAGGCATTCGCGCCCGAAAGGCCACTGCCCGTGAGCGTTAGCAGGCTTGGGATTGCGTTCTGCAGCGAGTTATTGCTAACGCCGACCTCAAAGTCGTCGACCGTGGAGGAACTAATGACATAGGTACCGCCCACATTCCACTGGTAACCGGGAGTCTGTGATACATACGCCGATGGCAGCGGGAACGCGGAGGAGGGGTACAGATCGCCCGCGAAAAAGCTCTGAGTGTTGTTGCTGTTGTGAATGTAGGTGCCAAAAAAGCGGAGCTTCGAGCTCTCGACATAATCTAACCGGAGGGTGTCCTCTCTGCGCGGGTTGTGACTCGAATTAACCGAGGCGGGTGAACTGCAGTTGAACGTGTTCCCGGGACCGGAAGTCCCAATGGGAAGCGCTCCAGGTTCAAGGGCGCTGAGCTTAGTCATCCAAGCCAACCCCGGAGCCCAAAGTCGATTTGTGGGAATCACTCCGAGGGTGGGCACGCCATTCTTCTGCCCGTCGAAACAGCCCCCTGGATTGGCGGATGTAGCTCCTGGGGCGCAGGGCAAACCGCTGTCGGGATCTCGGATCAGGTTTCCATTGGGGTTGCCGGGTGTTGCGTCTGCCGAGAAATCGCCGGTCGCTTCAGCAGCCGTTGGAATCCAGAGGTTAGCGACCGTACCCGGGATCAACTGACGCTGGAACTCCTCGCTCCAGAAGAAGAACAGCTTGTCCTTATGTGAATTGAAGTGACCGGGTATATACGCGGGACCGCCGAGCGTGTAGCCGATGTCGTTGAGGCGGAAAAGCGGCCGGAAATAGGCAGGATTCGGCACAAAAGCCGATCCCTCGACCTGCTGCAAGTCATATTGTTCCTCTTTATTGAAGGGATTGTTGGCGTTCATGCCTTCATTGCGGTGATACAGGTAGGCGCTTCCATGAAATTGAGACGTGCCGCTCTTAGTAATCAAGTTTACCTGCGCGCCCGAGGAGCGGCCGTATTGAGCCTGGTAAACGCCGGTAAGAACCGTGAACTCCTGGACCGAATCAAGGCTGACCGTCACGTTTTGGACGCCGTTCAATCCGGTGTCGATGTCGCCGATTCCGTTAATCGTTAGGTTGTTGGAGTTATTTCGGACGCCGTTTGCCGAAAATTCGCTGATTCCGCCGGTATTGGCGGTCTCTTCGACCGGGACTCCTGAAACACCTGGCAGCAGGGCCGCGAGAGTGAGTGGCGTGCGCCCGTTGACCGCGTCGTTTTCCATTTCGGTGCTCTCTACTGTGCCAACCCTCTCGGCATTTTCGGTCTGCAGAGTGGCTTGCTGGGCCGTCACCGTAACAGTCTCGCTGACCGCGCCGACAGATAATGAAATGTCCGGCAGAGCCATTTTCTCCGCAGCGTGCAGCACTACATTTTGCTGAACGAACTTCTGAAAACTCGACGCGTCGACCGTAATCGTATAGGTGCCCGGAGTGACGGTCGGAAAGACGTATTGGCCTTGAGCATCGGTCTTGGCGGTCAGGGTGAATTGCTTTTCGATGCTCGTTGCCGTTACCGTCGCGCCTGGCACCGCCGCCATTTGCGGATCCACTACTCGACCGCTGATCGACCCGTTCTCATTTTGTGCTTTGCTAGATTGGGGCAGCGCGAAGCCGAGAACCAAAAGGGTCGACAAAAACCCTCGGGACAGCCACAAAAGGCTCCTCACTCGCATCTCGTTTCCTCCCTGAAGTCGAAGCCGCTCGGTTCGGCGACCCGAAATCGCCCACTAGATTTCCGAGCCAGAACGGTAGCCGGGTAAAACGTTGGGGACGCGAATAACCGGGCGCGAAGGTAGCGTCAGAGTGCGGGGAGGGATCAAGGATGCTACGGTATTGAAGTGGCAGGATTAGGTAGCTGGTTTATTTTCAGCGGTTTGAGGGTCCGAGCCTCAACGTATCATACGGTAATTAGCTGGTTTTTCGATTGACACCGAGCGTCCTTGGGGAGAGACTTCCCGCACTCTTTGGGAGTGGGGTTCGATGTCGCGCTTGAATGTGCTTGATCATCTCGCGCCACTTGAGAACCGGGGGTTCTCTGCGAGCGAGGCTGGGCACGAAGCCGTTCAGCAACAACTGGATCGAATCCTCGCGCACCCATTCTTCAAACACAGCAAGCGCTATCCGGTCCTCCTGCGATACATCGTCGAACGGACCCTTCGTGGCGACTCACAGCTGAAAGAGAGGACTCTGGGCGTCGAAGTATTTGGACGAGATCCCGGCTACGACACGAACGAAGACCCGGTGGTTCGGATCACGGCTGGGGAGATACGCAAGCGAATCGCACAGTATTACTACGAACCGGGGCATGAATCAGAGCTGCGCATCGAACTGCCCCCTGGATCTTATGTTCCCGAATTCCATTTGCCCGGGACAGCGCCCGGAGGTCAGGAGGCAGGCGCCTCCACAGCGGCAGCCGAGCCGCGGCCAGGCAAGTTGTCTAAGAAAAGAATCGTGATCTATTTGGCGGCGGCGCTCGGTCTGGCAGCCGCAATCACCGGGGCAGCGCGAGTGCGGCCGTGGACGTCCGCCAAGCCACTTGATGATTTTTGGAACCCCGTACTCCGGGCTGGCTCGGAGCCTCTGGTGTGCATCGGCGAACCGAGCTCATTGAGCCAAGGCGGCCAGGAGCACGTGGGACCAAGCGTGTCGGATTATATTTACGGGCCGGATCACATCGCATTTTCGGACGCCAGCGCCCTATTCCACCTGGCTGAATTTCTGGGGAGCCGGGGCACTTCGTCGCGCTTACAAGCTGCGTCCGCGACGACGCTGACGGATCTGAGGCAAGGACCTGTGGTGCTTGTGGCCGGCTTCGACAATGAATGGACGGTTCGAATCGCACAATCGTTGCGATACCGCTTTGAAAGCACGCTGGGGCCGGGCCCCAGAATTGCCTGGGTCGAAGATCGCCTGAATCCGTCGCGAAGGGACTGGACCGTTGATTTCGGCCAGAAATATTCACAGTTGTCGCAGGATTACGCGATTGTTTCGCGATTCTCCGATCCGACAACGGGCCAGCCCGTTGTGATCGCTGCCGGTCTAGGCGAGAACGGAACGATTGCCGCCGGAGAGTTTTTGACTGACGCTGACGAGATGCTTGGAGCGACGAAATCCGCTCCGCGAGAGTGGCGCAAGGGAAATATCGAGGTTGTCCTCGCGACTCAGGTGATCGACGGCAAATCTGGCCCGCCTCGCGTGTTGGCCACATACTTCTGGCAATCCCACTAAAATCTCCAGATTTGACGCGGCGGGCAGCAACTGGCCGATAAGCCTTTCGTCGTGGGCATCTGAGCTTGACTTTATTGAGGCCGGGCAGTAGCACTAGGGTATAACGATTTACAGTTCGGCCCCCAAAAAATCGGTTCATGGTGTGAGAATCGAATTGTGGGCTCCCCGAGTCGGCAGTCAACGCAAATCGTTCGATCTCGACGAACGGAGGGAACATGCTCAAGGGTTTCAAGCAGTTCTTGCTAAGAGGCAATGTGGTCGATATGGCCGTGGGCATTGTGATTGGAGCCGCGTTCGGCGCGGTCGTAACCGGCCTGGTGAAAGATCTGCTGACGCCGTTCATCGCGGCGATCATCAAACAACCGGATTTTTCCGGGCTCACATTCACAATTAACGGCAGTAAGTTTCTCTACGGCGATTTCGTGAACGCACTGCTGTCGTTTCTGATTATCGCCGCGGCGGTTTATTTCTTCGTTGTCCTGCCAGTGAATGCACTGATTGCGCGAGCAAGGAAAGAGCCGCCGCCGGACCCCACCACCAAGAAATGCCCGGAGTGCCGAAGCGAAATTCCAATCGACGCCAAACGGTGCGCATTCTGCACTTCTCCGGTCAGCTAGGGCGCTCGTCGCATAGGGCAGCTGGGAGTCCTCAGAGGGTGCGATTGCGTGGGCACGCGGCAGGGAGCCCGTAGATGCTAAGCGCGTGGGGGCAAAGGCAGGCCAATCTGCCGGCGACTCGCGATGTGTTCGTTTACTTCGACAACGATGCGAAGGTGCGGGCACCGTTTGATGCGCAAGAACTTGTGAGACGTGTTCGGAAAGCGGCTCGACCGACCGTTTCGGCGTCAGCCAGCCTCTTGGGTGCCGTTCCACCAGCCAGCGTAAGGGCTCGTGAAGGATAGGCCGATGCAAAACCTGTCTTTTGAAAGCTGCTGACAGTAGGCGACTCGTGCGGGCAAATAAAATTTGCTCCACGAGCGGCTGATTCGGAGGGTCTCGCCGGGCTGCCAGTGTCTTTTAGTCGATGCCCGCACGCCGCAGGCGCTTACGTTTTCCGTGACGACCGCTTCCGCCTGATGCGGCGTGCGGGAGTTCGCCAGGAAGATGGGTATCGCTAGTACAATGCGCCCTTCAGCTCTCTCTCCGACTGACATCGGCCTTGCCTCCCGACACAATGGCCTTGGGAGGGCTGGGTCGCCGAGGATCCACAATTCTCAAGCAGGCTGCTGCTGCCGGCTCCGCTTCTTCTCGTACATGGCCTCGTCGGCCGCAGCCATCAACTCGCCGAGCGTTGCCGCATGCTGGGGATCGAACCGGACCGCACCCACGCTAAGAGACAGTTCATAGCGCCTATCGGCGGCACTGGCCTTCTTTATGCTCTTTTCCAGCCGGTTCAGGATAACGGTCTGGTCGCGATGGGAAGCCGCCATCGCCAGCACCGCGAATTCGTCGCCCCCGATTCGCGCCAGGACGTCGGAGTCGCGAAATGCCTCTTCCAGGGCATCGGCAATCCGGACCAGCGCGAGATCGCCCTCGCGGTGTCCGAAGGTATCGTTGACTCTTTTCAGCCCGTCCATATCGCAAAACAGAAGGAGCATGCTTTGCGCATTACGGCGCGCGAGCTTTATATGCTGAGTGGCTGCCGCGAAGAACCCCCGGCGGTTGTACAGGCAGGTGAGGTCGTCGGTCAGAGCCAGATGGCGCAGCTCACGTTCCAGAATGACATGCCTAACAGCCCCCCAAACTGCCGGATGGACGGCTACCCGGACGGAGTCGTCGTCCGGGGAATTCGACCGGAGGGCTCTGGAGATCTCGTCCACCTCATGGACGACATTGGCGAGCTCTTTGTCCGACACCAGCAGAGCACTGGAAAGCCATTCCTCCAAGTCGTGGTCCGAGGGACGCTTTCGTTCAATCTTTGAAATGGGACGACGGCTCGGGGATGAATTCGACACACATACCTTGAGGCCGCCCGCATTAGAGCACTGAATTCGCTGCGAGCTTCGTTCTGGCATGTTTCCTCCTGGCAACAAGCGCGGGGATCGGACCGCCTAACTGGTCTGGAGCATCGTTGATCGTCGCATTCGTCCCAGTAGTCTGCAAGCCGGGAAAATCCGTACTAGTCAGAAGGTAATCGTCTGACAAGTGTTCGCCCCAGAAACGCGTCGAAAGTCTGCGCCGGTGTCCACCATTTCCGAAAAAGTAACGGGAGTGAAGAATTCGAGGTGTGCGTCGTATACCTCATAGACGTCGGCCTTCCGCGCCAAATGCAGCGACGCGCGCTGCGACAATTCAATTCGCGTTTAATTTGCCAGAATTCGGTCGAGTAAATTTTTCACGATCTCGAATAATTTGGCGCGCTTTCGGTTGGTTGCCTTCCAGCAACCGCCGTGGCTACAGCAGTTTACGCTGTTGAAACCGTGGGTACTGACGTGCTTATCGTGGTATCGAAGTCTGAGG
>JASHRI010000388.1 GCA_030037435.1 Candidatus Acidiferrales bacterium
AAAGATGATCTGGATGTCGTGTGCGATCAACCATGGCCCTAGCAAACCCTGCAAACCAAAGAGCAGGACGTAAATGAATCCGGAGATGACCGGCGAAACCGAAAACGGCAGGTCGATCAGCGTGATGAGGACGCTCTTGCCAACAAAATCGAACTTTCCGATCACCCAGGCTGCAGCAACCCCAAACACGAGATTCAAAGGCACCGCGATACCCGCTGCGAACAATGTAAGGCGTATCGCAGCCAGGGCGTCAGGCTCGCGCAAACTGTCCCAATAGGCGCGAATTCCCTTCTCGAGGCCTGTTTCAAACACAATCGCCAGCGGAAGAAACAGAAATACGACGAGAAACGCCACTGCAATGGCGATCAGCGCCCAGCGCACCGCTCGAGGCTCCGAAATCGCCTTCGCGATTACAGAGTCGCGCCTCTGAGCGTGGCCTGCGATCCATGGAATTGAAGCAGCCATTGGCGATTCCTCAGGCGGCGCGAGCTGCCGCCTCAGCGGCTTCCTTCCTCCGCGTAGGTTGACGGAACAAGTGCATCTATCGTAGTAACGTGGGCGTTCGATCGTTCGTGTGGAGGACCGCTGCTCCACTCTTGCAGTAGGTTCACTCCAAGCAGCATCACAAACGACGCCACCAGCATCACTACGGCGATGGCCGTCGCCGCGGGATAGTCGTACTCCTGCAGCTTGGTGATGATCAGCAATGGGGCGATCTCAGTCCTCATTGGCATGTTGCCGGCGATGAAAATCACCGAGCCGTACTCACCAACCGCGCGAGCAAAAGCCAATGCGAAACCAGTAAGCGCCGCGGGCAATATAGATGGCAGAAGAACGCGCAGGAAAGTCTGGACGCGTCCCGCCCCCAAACTCGCGGCTGCCTCTTCCAGTTCCTGGTCGAGATCCTGGAGAACCGGCTGGACCGTGCGCACCACGAAAGGCAAGCCAATAAAGGTCATCGCGATCACGACCCCCAGCCTTGTATAAGCCGCGTGAATTCCGATAGCTTCGAGGGGTCGGCCGAGCCAGCCGTTCGGGGCGTAGATCGTGGTGAGAGCGATACCCGCCACGGCAGTGGGCAACGCAAAAGGCAAGTCCACGAGGGAGTCAAAAAGGCCTTTTGCGGGAAAATCGTAGCGAACCAGGACCCAAGCCACGAGCAAGCCAAACGCCAGATTGATTGTTGCGCCCACGAAAGCGCCGCCGAAGCTCAGTTCGTACGACGCAACTGACCGGGCAGCCGTCGCGAGACGCCAGAAGTCATGCCAAGTGAGCGCCATGGTCTTGATGAAGGTGGCGGAGAGAGGAATCAGCACAACCAGACATAGGTAGAAGATCGTGAAGCCCAGGGTCAGACCAAATCCCGGTAAGATGCTCCGCTGTTTGAGAACGACACGCATTTGATCTTTGCCTCTTTCGTTGGCGTTATTCCGCAGAATTTCGCGGGCTTGCGTGTTCTAGCGACTAGGTCGATATATCTGATCGAAGATTCCTCCATCGCTGAAATGGACCGACTGTGCCTGATGCCAGTCGCCCGCGACATCGGCCAGTGTGAACAGCTTTAGTTTTGGAAAGGTGGAAGCGTACTTAGCGGCAACGGATGCAAGGCGCGGCCGATAGAAATTCTTTGCCGCTATTTCCTGGCCCTCAGGCGAATAGAGATATTGCAGATAGGCTGCGGCGACCGCGCGAGTTCCCTTCTTATCCACAACTCGATCGACGACGGAAACGGGAGGCTCAGCCAATATGCTTTCCGACGGAACTACAATCTGAAATTTGCCCGGCCCCAGCTCCTTGACGGAAAGCAACGCCTCGTTTTCCCAGGCCAGCAGGACGTCGCCGATGCCTCTCTCAACAAAGGTGGTTGTTGAACCTCGTGCCCCGGAATCGAGAACTGCGACGTTCTTGTACAGGCGGGTGATGAAGTCTTTCGCTGCAGCCTCGTTCTTACCGGACTTCAGATACGCGTAGCCCCAGGCCGCGAGGTAGGCCCAACGAGCTCCGCCGGATGTCTTCGGATTGGGCACGATCACCGATACTCCTGGCTTGATAACGTCGTCCCAATCGTTGATGTGTTTGGGATTGCCCTTGCGCACCAGAAAAACGATTGTGGAAGTATAGGGAGTGCTGTGGTCTGGCAGGCGCGACTGCCAATTGGCGGGCAAGAGCTTGGCTTTTTCGGAGATGGCATCGATGTCGTAGGCCAGAGCTAAAGTGACTACATCTGCCTGCAAACCGTCGATAACAGCACGCGACTGCGCGCCGGAACCGCCATTCGACTGCTGAATAACCACCGTCTGCCCCGTTTTCGCTTTCCAGTATTTCGCGAAGGCGGCGGCGTACTCCTGGTAGAGTTCACGAGTCGGATCGTAGGAGACATTGAGCAGAGTAAGTGGGCGCTGAGCGCGCACGCGTGTACTCAACACCATGGCGAATGCGGCTAGAAGCGCCAGAAGCCACATCGCCTTGCGTACTGGATTCAGAATGTTCATTTCCGCTTGTGTCCTTTCCTGTGACTTGCCATCGTGTGTGGTTTCCGGACCGCCAGATTCTTCGGGCGGTCCGGATGTTTGCTGGCTGCCAGCCGAGCTTTTACGGAAAGATGTAGCGCAAGTTGACGTATGCGATGAACGCGTGCGCGTTCTTTGGACTGCCGGGAGCGACGTACCATGGCGTGCGAACGACATAGGAAAACTGCGAAATAAACTGGAGCTTTCCAAAGTTCGGGCTCGACCAGAGTGTCGGTATGAACCCGATCGTCCCTTCCTGGTAATCGCGGTTATTCGTGTTCGCTGAGCCCACGAATCCAAAGCCCGTGCAAAACTCGGTACCGCCCGGGCCGCAGGGGGTTCCCAGAGCTTTGGTGGTCAAGTCGTAGTTTCGCCAGAAATAGGCGCCGCTGTAATAGCCGTCGACCAAGAACTTCGGAGTGGTTTGCCACTCGAATCCGCCGACGCCCGATCCTGCGCGAACGGCAGACAATGTGCCTTGTGGCGTAACCACCACGTCGGGTCCGAGCCCCCCGATGTAGCGCCCGACGCCGTCCCCGTAGAATGAATTTCCAATCAGGTGAAAGTTCTTGAGGACTTCGAAGTTCGCGTTGAATTGCCCACCGCCTCCGGTGATTGTGTTTGACGCAGAAGGCGTGACCAAATTATTGAAGACCTTGAAGCTCCTGGCGATGCCTCCAGCGTCGATGTGAAACAGCTTCCCGCCCCATCTCCAATCGAAAGCCGTTTTTGCGATGATGTCGGGATGGAGATTCGGTACCGTGGGATTTACGGCGGAGCTGGCAGCGCTGGTGCTGCTGCTGCCGTTGTCAAATTGCTCGGAGAAGAAATTCGTAGCACCGTCCGTCGGGAACACGACGGAACTGGGCACGAATTGCTGCGGATTTTCAAGGGCAACCGCCAATGCCCATCTGTCGGTTACGTGGTAGACGAAGCGAACGCCTGGCTGCCGGTCGTACACTAGGCCCGCCAGGTAACTGGTGTCGAGACGAAGGGCAGTGAAAATATTATCCGGAAAGGGAGAAAGCCCTTCACGTGTAGGCGTCAGCAGCGTCCACGTTTGCCCGGTGACGAGTTCCCATTTGTCGTGCCGTAATTGCACGAAAGCGAGGCGCAGACGAAATGAGTCGCTCTTGGTGCTGATATTCGAATTGGCCGGCTCGAAACCGTTGAAATCGCTTTCGACGTAGCCAGTCACGCCAGTCGACTTCGTTGGTTGGGCATCCACTTTCAAAGAGATTCGCGACCCTTGCCCCGTAAAACGAAACTCCGAGAGTTGACCGAGAGGGAGCGAATTGTTATAGGGCAGAATCGTGAAATTCGTGCCCAGGCCACTGCCCACGTCGCGGCTTCGGAAAATACCGGTCAGATCCACAAAGCCGCCAGGAGTGAATTCCGCGCCGCCAATTTTCAGCGAAAGCGGATTTTCAGGCGCGACGATGTTGATGGGCTGCTGAGACTGAGAATTCTGTGAAGTCAACGACGAAGCGGTGGCGCCAGTGCTGGGAGGAGTAACGGCGGCGTCAGCCGATGCGTTCGTTTCCGCTGGCGCGGCGGGCTCGACGCCTAACTTCGATTCGAGCGCGGCAATGCGCTGCAACTCTTCATTGAGTGCCGCGCGCTCGGAGTCGAGCTCTTTGCTGTGCTCGGCAAACTGCTGCTCTTGCGCCTGCACAGCCTGCCTCAATTCCTCGAGTTCAGCTAGGACCGGCGATGCAGCTGCGGGCGCGGCCGGAGTCCCGGGCTTG
>JASHRI010000040.1 GCA_030037435.1 Candidatus Acidiferrales bacterium
CAGCTGGCAATGTGCGCTTCAAACGCGCGATTCTCGACCTGCAGTGCCTGCTCGTGGTCTCGCATTTCGGCGCGGAACAGGAAACGGGCGCCTGGGCCTCGGGGCGCTACGAACTGACCTGCCGCCTGTTTCCGCGGGAAACCGCCGCTGCGCTTGATATCACAGTGCGTGAGGCTCGCGCACATTTGGCCGCGAAATTCATCGAACGGAATCGCTGCGACTTTCCGGCTCACCTGATGCGACTCTTCGGCTGGTCAAAAGCTGAAGCGGTCGCCGCCATCGAAGAAGCCGGGCCAGCACCAGAGTCGAAGAATGGACATGCCCGATGAGGTTGGTTCTCGCGTCGGCATCGCCACGGCGTGCAGAAATCCTGCGCAATGCGGGCATTGCGTTTGAGGTGCACGCAACGCAAGTCGACGAGTCGCTTCGTAGCGGCGAATCCCCCTCGGACTACGTCCGCCGTCTTGCACTCGAGAAGGCCCGAGCAGCTGCTCGCGAGATGGCCGCCTCGCCGGCGCGCGGGGCTCTGATTGTCGGCGCGGATACGGCGGTTGTTATCGGCGAAGAAATTCTTGGCAAACCCTCATCTGTGGACGACGCTGGCCGGATGTTGAAGCTCTTGAGCGGGCGTACCCACGAGGTGCACACAGGCCTTGCCCTGCTCCGCCAGTTCGACGGGATTCAGCGTATCGTCGAGGAAGTAACGCGTGTCACCTTCGCGCTCCTCACGCCTCAGGAAATTGAAAGCTACTTAGCAACCGGCGAACCTATGGACAAAGCTGGTTCGTACGCGATTCAAGGCCTCGCCGGACGCTATGTGACGCGAATCGAAGGCTGCTACTTCAATGTGATGGGTTTGCCCCTCGCTCGCCTCTGGACTCTGCTGCGAGAACTTGAGGGGAATTCGCTAAGTCCGAGAGCCTGAATATGCAAAACGGCGGCCAAAGGGCCGCCGGTTTGAAATCCGCAGTAATGCTGCTGGAGAATTCGGGGTAGCTACTTTTTCTCTTCGGTCACGACGGTTACCGGCGGAGCCGTAACCGGTGGATTTACCGGCTGGCTCGCCTGAGGAGGCGGTGGCGGATCGCCCCGCATGCCGTCCTTGAATTCGCGCACACCCTGCCCAAGTCCCTTCATCACCTCGGGAATTTTGCGTCCCCCGAATAGAACGAGGACCACGACCGCAATAATTAACAAATGCATGGGGCTGTCCCACATAGGGCACCTACCTTTCACAACCGGGCTCCCTGCTAACTGGACGACCCCGGCTTACCATTTCCCCCGCGTTTACAGTATAACACGCTCGTCCCCCGCACGGCGCGTCACGTGCTCGCGGTCAAGATACTCCAGCAGAGGGATCGCGTATTTTCGTGTCACCCCGGTTAGTTCCTTGAAGGTGGTAATGGGCAGCCGGTCACCATGCGACTTGCGGTATCCGGCAATCAACTCGCGCAGCCGAGCGACAGCAGACCGGTGAAAGACCAAGTCATCTGCCACTTTTACGAGCACGTTTTCCCGCAATAGAATCTGCAAAATTTTCTCTGCCCGTCGAGCTTCCACCGGCAGCTTTCCTAATACCGCCGAGACGCTGGGCACCGTCAACCCCGCGCGCGCAAATTCCTGCTCGATAGTCTCTTTAGCGCGAGCCTCATCTGGTGCCAATTTGATTTCTCGCCCCGCGCGCTGCACCAGATCCCCTGTCACGCTCACTGCCCGTGCTTTAACTAGGTCCTCGAGTGCTGCCTGAAAGACTCCAGCTCCCGCATTTCCGGCGCGTGCCCGCAGCTCCTGTTTGGGTATCCCGGGCAGCAACGGATTCAGTCTGTGAAACTCGTCCACCGCTGCCTTGATCTTCGTCGAGGACTCGTTGACGGCCGTCTCGGGTGCCACGCTAAACGGCTGCTCGCCGAGCAGGCGCAGCTGTTTTTTTTCGACAAGCTCAGTCGCAATTTGACGAATTTCGGCTTCCATCCATCCGGTGCGGGCCATGATCGTTTCGAGCGTCAATCCGCGTGGCGCCGCTTCCGCTAGCGCCACAAACGATTCTTCCTGGCTGCCGTGCTCAACGGTCTCGAGAAATTCGCCCACATTGGGATCATTCCGCCTGTGCCACCGCGCGCGGGAATCGATCACCACGCCTCCGCCGATCGTAACCACCGGCGAAAACTGGCGCAGGATGAAGCGATCTCCCGGCAGGACGAGGACCGGGTCTTGCAATCGGAGCTGCGCCAGCGCATCTTGTCCAGGGGCGAGCTCCGATTGCTCGAGCAGCACAATCTCCGCAATTGCTTCTGCCGACGCCTGATGAAAATGCGCGCGAGTGCGGTTCCGCAGTGGCCTGGCGGACGACAGCAAGCTAATGCGCGCGTCGATTCGTCGAGTTGGCTCAAAAATCCCCGGCGTCGTCAGCACCATTCCGCGCTTGATTTCGGAGTGTTCGATGCCCGCAAGGTTCACTGCGGTCCGCTGGCCAGCCACGGCCCGCTCGGTCGCCTTCCCCCCTGAATGCAATCCGCGCACGCGAACGTGTTGCCGCAACGGGTGCAACTCGACTTCATCCTTCACCTGAACCGCGCCGGCCATCAGCGTGCCAGTAACCACCGTGCCGAAGCCCTTCGTGGCAAACGACCGGTCAATCGGCAGGCGAAAGTGACGGGTGGCGTCCTTGGTTGGTGCGGCCCTTGCGGCCCGCAGAAGCTCCTCCTTCAGCAGATCCAGGCCGGCGCCGGTTCGGGCGCTCACCGGCACGATGGGTGCCCCTTCAAGAAATGACCCACGCACAAAGTCTTCTATCTCTAAACGCACCAAGTCCAGAAAGTCGGCGCCAACCAGATCTGACTTTGTGACCGCCACGATTCCTCGCGGAATTCCGAGCAACCGACAGATGTCAAAATGCTCGCGCGTTTGCGGCATGATCGATTCGTCGGCTGCGATCACCAGCAGGACCACGTCGATTCCACCCGCGCCCGCCAGCATATTGCGCACGAACCGCTCGTGACCCGGCACGTCGACGAAACCCAGCCGGACGTCCTCCAGCCCCATGAATGCAAAGCCGAGATCGATCGTAATTCCGCGCCGCTTCTCTTCTTCAAGGCGATCTGGGTTCGTTCCAGTCAGCGCCTCCACTAGCGCCGACTTCCCGTGATCGATATGGCCGGCCGTGCCCACGATCACATGCTTGGTGTTTTCCATTGCGTTGGATTCCTCGCAAGAATGCTCTGGCGGCCTGCACACGCAGCCTATCCACCGGGCCGGAATCTTGCAAGTGGGAAGACTCTTGGTTGCACGACTAGCTCTTTGCTGGGTTACTTCGACGATTGGCTCGCTGACGCGATTTCCTGAGCGACCGCGAGTGCTGCTGCTCGGGGATTTGAAGCCTCGGTGATCGGACGGCCAACCACGAGATAGTCCGCGCCGTTTCGAATGGCCTGTGCCGGAGTTGCGATTCGCGCCTGATCTCCCGCGGATGAGCTCGCTGGACGCACTCCGGGTACGACAATCAAGAACCTCGCGCCGCAAGCTCGCCTGATTGCTTGCACCTCATGCGCCGAGGCAACCACGCCGTCTAGCCCGGCTTGCTCTGCCAGCCTTGCTAGCTCCACCACGCGGGTTGCGGGCGGCCCTGAAATCCCGATGTCGCGCAAAGCGGCCTCATCCAAGCTCGTAAGTATTGTCACGCCGAGGAGCATGGGCCGCCGCTTAGCGGTGCCCACAGCTTGCCGGGCGGCTTTCATCATGGCCGTCCCTCCGGAGGTGTGCAGGGTCATCATGCGCACGCCCGGCAGACCTGCAGCCGCGGACACAGCGCCAGCCACCGTATTCGGAATGTCATGAAACTTAAGATCAAGGAAGATCCCAAGGCCCAGCCCAGCGAGCTTCTCAACAGCTCTGGGACCCTCCGCGGTGAAGAGCTGGCTGCCTATCTTAAACAATCCCGCTACGCCGCGGAGCCGGCGCGCCAAAGTGCATGCCGGCCCCAAGCGATCAACGTCCAAGGCAACGATTAGTTGCGGTGATCCGAGTCTGGGCGTGAAGGCACCTCGAGAAGTTCCAGGCGGACCTTTGCCAGCCCGCGCTGGTCGAAGCCTAGCGTTCGCGCGACCGCGTAGGATACATCCAACTCGCGTCCAGGAACATACGGTCCGCGATCGTTGATGCGTACCACCTCACTGCGGTGGTTCTTCGTGTTGATAACCCGGACTATTGAGCCCAGTGGAAGGGTCGGGTGAGCCGCGGTGGCAGCATACATGTCATACGTTTCGCCGGTTGCGGTCGGCTGGCCGTCAAAATCCTCGCCGTACCAGCTCGAAATACAGTTCCAAACCGCCAGGGGTTGAGGCTGGTTCTTACTTGGCGAGTTCATCTGGGAGTTCAATGCTGTGCTGGGTTGTGCTGGGAACGGGCTGCTTGTCCTGCCGACGACCGTAGGATTGGCCGAAGGGCTCAGGATCAGCATACCCAGTCCTAAAAACACCGACTCCAGAACCACAAACATTTTAGCTCTCATTGGCACCTAACCTCATTTGAATCAGCACTATTTTAGCTTTTTGAGTTCCCCGAGGCAACCGATTTACACCTCGAAGGACCCTTGTAACCTGCTGATTTCAAATAGATTTTCGTCCCTACACCATGCTTCGAGGCCATCCACGAGGCGCTCAGAGGCCCGCGGATCCACGAAGTGCGCTGTTCCAACTTCAACAGCTGAGGCACCAGCGGCCATATACTCGACCACATCTGTAGGATTTGCTATACCGCCAAGTCCTACAATCGGGATATGAATTACCCGACCTGCCTCATAAACCAACCTCATGGTTATAGGTTTTATCCCCGCACCCGACAACCCTCCCGTCGTACTCCCCAGATGTGACCTTCGGGTGTGTGCATTTATACACAAAGCGGGGTAGGTGTTGGCTACGACCACAGCGTCGGCTCCGGCAGATTCCACGGCCCTTGCCATAAGTCCAATTGTTCCAACCAATGGTGAGAGCTTTACCCAAAGCGGCCTCTGCGCCGCCCTTCGGGCCTGCGACACCACCTCTGACGCTAAAGAGGGGTCGGTACCATACTCAGCCCCACCCCGTTCTACGTTGGGGCAGGATATGTTTAGCTCATAGGCGCTTATGCCCTCGGAATCTTCAAGCACCGTAATCACTTCGACGTATTCACTGACGCAGCTGCCGAACACATTTGCGATGACCGCCGTATCGTACCGTCTAAGCTTGGGGAGCTTTTCGGACACAAAGGCGCGCACGCCGATGTTTTGCAGACCTATCGCATTGATCATTCCGCCTGGGGTCTCGCAAATCCGTGGTGCGGGGGCTCCTGCCATAGGCTCGATCGACAGTCCCTTTACTACGATTCCGCCAAGGCGGTTCAGATCGACGAGGCCGGCGAACTCAATTCCGTAGCCAAAGGTGCCGCTGGCCGCAATGATGGGATTCTTGAAGGAAAGACTGCCGACCCGAACTCGGAGGTCAACCCCCGTTGGCCGTTCCGTGGCGCGTGCCGCCTCGGGCGAACTCACTGGCAAGAGTTTAACATGTGGGTCAAGCCAGCTGCGTGCGTTCGACTTTTTCGTAAACGATTCGGCCGCTGCGAACTCTCGTCTGCTGTGCTAGGATGTGGCACCCGATGCGCGTCGTAGAGAAACGACAGCTCCTCTCGGCGGATCAAATCGGCCGCACGCTGCAGAGGTTGGCACACCAGATAGTAGAGCAGAGCGGCGGCGCAAAGGATTTGGCGTTCATCGGCATCCGCCGACGCGGAGTACCGTTGGCTGAGCGCCTGGCGGGGTTGGTTCGCGATTCTACGCAAGTAACCGTGCCCGTCGGCACCTTGGACATCACGCTCTACCGGGACGATCTTTCGACGGTCGGTCCGCAGCCTGTGGTGCACTCAACTGAAATCGACTTTCCGGTGGACGATCGCGATCTCGTGGTGGTCGACGATGTGCTCTATACCGGCCGCACCGTTCGCGCAGCGATGAATGGGCTGTTCGATTTGGGCCGCCCGCGTCGAATACGCTTGTGCGTCCTGGTCGATCGTGGACACCGCGAGTTGCCGATCGAGGCCACATTCGTCGGGCGTACCGTCGAAACCGCGGATTCGGAGATCGTGGAAGTTCGCTTGAAGGAGATCGACACCGAAGAACGCGTCATGCTGGTGGACCGCGTTGATTAAAACGGCGCCAAATCGCTTTGGAGGCTGCCCTTAGAGGGAAACCGTGCTCCAGCGCCTGCCACACTTGCTCGGGATTGAGGATCTTTCCACCGAACAAATCGCTTTTATTCTCGACCAGGCAAAGCCGTTTCAAGAGCTTCAGCGTCATCCGCTGAAAAAACTTGCCACACTGCGCGGCAAGACGGTCGCCGTCGCTTTCTTCGAGGCTTCCACTCGCACTCGAATCAGCTTCACCACTGCGGCTGCCCGTCTGGGTGCCGATACGATGGCGCTTCAAGCCGAAGCATCCAGCTTGAAAAAAGGCGAATCGCTGATCGACACCGTCCGCACTCTAGAGGCGATGCGCCCCGACGGCATCGTGATGCGCCACAGCTCCTCCGGTGCCCCGGCTTTCGTCGCGCAACGCATCGAAGTCCCAGTCCTCAATGCCGGCGATGGCATGCACGAGCATCCCACGCAGGCCTTGCTCGACGCGCTCACCATCCGCGATCGCAAAGGCAAGCTCGAAGGCTGGAACGTCACCATCCTCGGCGACATCCTCCACAGTCGCGTGGCCCGTTCCAATATTCATCTTCTCAGCAAATTTGGTGCGCGCATCACGCTCTGCGGCCCGGCGATGTGGATTCCGCGCGGCCTCGAAACTCTCGCGCCAGGCTTGCGCCGTACCACATGCATTGAGGAAGCGCTCAGCGGCGCGGACGTAATCATGGTTCTGCGCGTGCAAACAGAGCGAATTCACGAGCCGGCACTCTCGCCCGAGGAATACGTACTGCGGTACCAACTCACTCAAAAGCGCCTCTGCCTCGCGGGCCCCGATGCGCTCGTTTTGCATCCGGGGCCTATGATCCGCGGCCTCGAAATCGACTCAACGGTTGCCGATGGGCCGCAGTCCGCGGTTCTCGAACAGGTCACCAACGGCCTTGCCATTCGCATGGCCCTGCTTTACCACCTCGTCGGTGGCGCTCCTGCCGATGCGCCCCATCCCGCGAAGGATCGCTCGAATGCTTCTGATTAAGAATGGCCGCGTGCTCGATCCCGCCGGGAAAACCGACGCGGCTCTCGACGTGCTTCTCGACGACGGCCGCATCTCGAAAGTCGGCGCTGATCTCTCCGATCACAGCGCGGAAATCTTCGACGCTCGCGGCTTGATTGTCGCCCCCGGATTTATCGATCTCCATTGCCATCTCCGCGAGCCCGGCCAGGAAATGTCCGAGACCATCGAGACGGGTACGCGCGCCGCGGCGCGCGGAGGCTTCACCGCTGTTTGCTGCATGCCCAACACGCAGCCGGTCAACGACAACGCATCCGTCACTCGCAGCATCGTCGACCGTGCCGCCGCGTCGGGCAGCGTGCGTGTCTGGCCGATTGGCGCAGCGTCGCTGGGCAGCAAAGGCGAAGCGCTCGCCGAAATCGCCGCGATGAAGGACGCCGGAATCGTCGCCGTCAGCGACGACGGCAAGCCCATCGCCACCGCTCGCCTGATGCGTCAGGTCATGGATTACTGCGACGCGCTTTCGCTTCCGGTGATCGACCATTGCGAGGATGCGTCTCTATTCGCCGGTGGCGCGATGCGCGAGGGTCCGCACTCTCTCCGCCTCGGCCTTCCCGGAATTCCTGCTCAATCGGAATCGATCTGCGTGGGGCGCGATGTCGAAGTCGCCGCAATGACCGGCGCGCGTCTCCACATCGCCCATATGTCCACTCGCGGCTCGCTCGACTACGTTCGCTGGGCCAAGAATCAGGGGCTGCGTGTCACATGCGAGGTCACGCCGCACCATTTCACGCTCATCGACGAAGACGTCCGCTACGACACCCGCTACAAAATGAATCCGCCTCTCGCCTCGCGATCGGATCGCGAGGCGTTGATCGAGGGCCTCGTTGATGGCAGCGTCGACGCCATCGCCACGGACCATGCGCCGCATCACGCCGCCAGCAAAGACGTCGAATTCGACCGCGCTCCCTTCGGCATCACCGGTTTTGAAACCGCGCTCGCCCTCGGCCTCGCCGCGCTCGTGCATCCTGGAAAACTGTCTTTGATGCGTCTCGTCGAGTTGTTCACCACGGGTCCGGCCCGCGTGCTGGGCATCGAGCGTAAGATCGCAGCAGGAGAGTCAGGAGACCTGACGATCTTTTCCGCCGACCACGAATGGACGTTCCGCGCCTCCGAATCACCCAGCAAATCGCACAACACACCCTTCGACGGTCGTGCCTTCCGCGGCGCACCCATGGCTACCATCGTCGCTGGCCGCGTCGTCTTTCGTCGCTAAAGGCGGCTTGCTGATCGCATGACCGACGCAACCTTATCCTCGCCGCAACCGGATGTGCGCGATTTTCTTGCGATCGAGAGAACTTTTCTCGCCTGGATTCGCACTGGCCTCGCGCTCATGGGATTCGGCTTCGTCGTGGCACGATTCGGATTGTTTCTGCAAGAGGTTCAGGTAGTGCGCCCGTCGGTTCAGGTTCATTCCTATGGACTCTCGCTCTGGTTCGGCACTTCGCTTATCGTGATTGGGGTGGTCGTGAATGTATGGTCCACCGCGCGGTATTTGGGCTTGCTGCGGCTTTTAAATCAGAACAAGTCCGATTTCGGCAAGCCTTCCAACGCAGCGATCTTCGTGGCGGTGTTCCTGGCACTGATCGGATTAGCGATGGCGATCTACCTGATTTCTGTTTGATTCTTCTTGGCGGATCACGCCAGTGAATGAGAGGCCCCGATGTTTTCATCTGCGGACAATGGAATCGTCAGCCATGCCAGCAATCATTCAGTCGACGAGACTGTCGCAAAAATCAAAGGAATCTTGCAAGCCAAGGGCATCACGTTATTTGCTCTCCTCGATCACAGCGGCGAGGCGGAAAAAGCCGGCTTGACAATGATGCCTACGAAGCTCTTGATCTTCGGTAGCCCGAAGGCCGGCACCCCGCTCATGCTTGCCTCGCCCAGTTGCGCGATTGACTTGCCGTTAAAGATCTTGGTCGCGGAAGACGCGAACGGAAAGGTCTCGCTCTCTTACAATTCTCCGGCTTATCTAAAGACACGCCACGATCTGCCCGACAAATTTCTTCCCGTCCTCGCTAGCGTCGAAGCGCTAGTGGCAAAAGCTGCCGAGTAGCCCCGCGCTAGTCGAAGTTAGAACGTTTGTGCGTCGCCTGTGTCCCTATTGCATGCCAATAGGTATTATGCCATGATGCCTCTGCCCTATGGCCTGCCTATAGGATGCTAAGCTCCGCTTGAAAACCAGTTGCGGGAGGATGCCACTGCAATGAGATGGGTACGCAACCTGACCATGCTCGCAATCGCCCTTGCAGCTCCCGGCTGCATTCTCGCGCAGCAGCAAAGCAAGCCTCAGATGCTGCCTTATACAACGATCGATCATCCCCAATTCGTGCCCGCGTCCCAAGCTTCGTTCCTTTCAGGCACGGACCTCGTCATCGGCGTCTCCAGCCATGGCGTCACAAAGGCATATCCGGCGGCAGATCTGGCTCAGCATGGTTGCGCGCAGGATCAGATGCCCGATGGTCCGATCGCTATCACCTGGTGAAGCGTCTGCAACACGGCCCTCGTGATCAGGGCTGAAGCCAAGGGAATGGCGCTGCACTTCGACTACGACAGCATGGTCGGTTCAAGCGAAGTATTCAAAGACCGTGAGACTGGTAGTAAGTGGCAACAAACGCTCTCGACGGCTACGTCCGGCCCGCTAAAGGGCACGCATCTGGAACTCTATCCTTTCCTGCTCACCCAGTGGGACGAGTGGATGAAGCAACACCCAGATACTCTGGTGCTGAAGCCGCTTCCCGGTTATGCGGATCGGATGCCCGGCTTGAATAAATACATCAATCAGCAGTGGAGCGTCGTAGTCTCGGAGGGAAAAGCGCCTCCGGGCACTTTCGGCCACGACGATCGCCTGCCGCCGCGCGCGATGATCATCGGACTTGAAATCGGAGGCGAAGCGAAGGCGTTTCCGCTGTCCGTGCTGCACACGGCGCGCGTCATTAACGACAAAGTCGGAAAAGCCCCGGTGGTAATCGTTCATCAGCCGGATTCGGACACCACCACAGCTTTCGACCCGCGACTCAAAGGCAAAGTTCTCAGGTTCGAAGCAGCGGATGCAGACGCGGACCGCCTCGTCGATCTGGAGACGCATTCTACTTGGAATGCATACGGCCTCTGCCTCTCAGGGCAATTCAAGGGAGCGCAGTTAAAGCCGCTCATTCTCGAGCCGGGATTTTGGTTCGCGTGGTCGGAATTTCGTCCGAAGACCGAAGTTTATACCGTGCCGAACCATAGTTAGTTCGCCGGCTTGCGTCACGGCCCCAAAAGGAGTCTGACCATGATCACTCGTCGTGAGCTGAACGTCGCCTTCGGCGCCACCCTCGCTGCGTTTTTATCAGCCACCGTAGCCGGGCTTCATGCGGAACCAGCGCCCCAGCAAGATTCTCATCAGAATATGTCGAATCCTCCGCGCGGCATAACACCGCTCATGCACGAATCGATCGGTGACATAGGCGATGCTGACGCATTGATGTCGATCCTTACGCTCCAGCCGAAGTTCGCTTCGCCTCCCCACCACCACTCGGGCCCCGTGTTCGCATACGTTCTCGAGGGTAGCGTCGAGAATCAAGTCGAACCCGAGCAACCGAAAACATATTCAACCGGCGAATATTGGTATGAGCCGGCGATGCACACTCATCGCGTGTTCCATAATCCGAGCGAAACGCAGCAGGCCAGGGTATTGGTCTTTCAGCTCATGCCCAAGAACAAGCCCGCAGCCCCTTCCGCGAAATAGCCTCCGGCTGCGGAGGGGATTCTCGATGCCACTGCGGCGCTCGCTGCCGGACCGAATCCCGGTTCGCGCCACTGAAATTTTGTCCGAAGGCCAAGATTTATGATGTTCCACAGCTCGTTGGTAAGCTGGTTTCACTTACCGCCTGAAAAGGAGATCCGCCATGATCACTCGCCGTGAAATGAACGCCGCCTTCTGCACATCGCTCATTGCCCTTCTTTCAGGAGCAGGCGCCGCGCTTCGGGCTGACGCCGCTGTCCCTGGGCAAAACGCGCAACAGAATGCACCTTCCGGTGCAGCGCGTCGTTTCCCACCTCTGCTGCAGGAATCGATCGGCGACATCGGCGACGCCGAAGCAAGCATGCTCATACTGAATATTGCCCCCAAACCGCCGGGGGGTGGGCATGGCCCATTCACGGCCCACAAACATTCAGGCCCGGTATTTGCCTACGTGCTCGAAGGCAGTGTCGAAAATCAGGTTGAACCAGAGGAGCCAAAAACATACAACGTGGGCGACTTCTGGTATGAGCCTGCAATGCACGTCCATCGCTCGCTTCGCAATCTCAGTGATACGCAGCAGGCCAGGATATTGATTTTTCAGGTCCTGCCAAAAGGGAAGCCTCCAGCATATCCCGTGCAGCAATAGATCAGGGGGCGGATTTCGCGATTCACATTGGGCAAATTTAGGGCGCTTGTGCGAGCAAGAAAGACGAATCAGTGTGCGGTGGGTTCGGCGGCGGGATGCATTCCGTGCTGCGGCACTTCATGGACACCGCGTGGCGGCGGCTCCTGGTGGAAGCGGAATAGATGGTTCAGAGGTCCGGCGCCCTTGCCGGTCGGATACGATTTCTCGATGGCTTTCGTGACGTAAGCCTTTGCCAGAATCACGGCCTCGCGAAGCTGCTGCCCGCATGCAAGCTGTGCGGCGATCGCCGACGAAAACGTGCAACCGGAACCGTGGGTGTTCGCGCTCTTCACATGGTCGCCGCCGAACGTTTCAATCTCCGGTCCCTCGCACAGCACGTCCACAGGACGATCCAGATGTCCCCCCGTCACAATCACCGCGCGCGCGCCCATTTCCAGCAGTTTTTGTCCCGCGGCCTTCATGCCGTTCACGTCTTTCACTTCGAGGCCTGTCAGAAATTCCGCTTCAGGAATGTTGGGCGTCACCACGCTTGCGCGTTTCAGCATCTCGCCGCGCACAAATTTGAGCCCAGCCTCGTCGAGCAGTTCGCCACTCCCCGCCGTAGGACGAGACACCGGATCGAGGACCACGTGAGCGAAATTGTGTTGATCCAGAAACTCCGCCACCGTCGAAGCATTCGCCCGATTTGCGAGCATTCCGATTTTGATGCCTGCTAGTACCGAATCTTCCGCCAGCGCGTCCAGTTGCGCACGCAGTGCCGTGGCTGCCGTCGCTTGCACCGAGCGCACTCCCTGCGTCGATTGCACCGTCAAGGCGGTCACTGCGGCCACTCCGTAGCAGTTGTGCGCGGCGAATGTTTTCAAATCGGCGGCCACGCCCGCGCCGCAGGAAGGATCAAATCCTGCGATGGCCAGTAGGATGGGAGGAGTTGGGTTGGTGTGATTCGTGTGTGTAGCGTGACTGCTCAATTTCCGCGTGCCCTCCGCGCAAGGCACAAATGCCGGCGACGCCCTTCTGGCTGGACGCACCGGCAAATTCAAATGTACGCGCGTTGGCGCGCCGCACGCAACTGTAATTTTTCGAGGCGCGGACGATCAGGGGTACGGTCGCAGGCAATTTTGGAATATTTCCGGGTTTGGATTGGGTGAACTGCAGCCGTCGCCGTGGACTAAGGAAAGAGCCCGCGGACGAGTGTCGCATCCGCCACGCGGCCGACCGCCAGCACGTACGCTCCCGTGCGCATGTGCGTCCGGTGTCTGCGCGCCGATTCGTGAACTTCCAGAAACGCGCGCCGCATCACGGATTCGAGCTTTGCGTTCACTTCGGCCATCGGCCAGAAGAAGCTCTGCAGGTCCTGCACCCATTCGAAGTAGCTGGCCGTCACGCCGCCGGCACTCGCCAGAATGTCCGGCAGCAGCATAATTCCTCTGCGCACCAGCACTTCATCCGCGTGCGGCGTGGTAGGTCCGCTTGCGGCTTCCGCAATGATCTTTGCCTTGATCTGGTCGGCGTTGTTCAGAGTGATTACGTTTTCAAGCGCCGCCGGCACCAGAATGTCGCACTTCATCGTCAATAAGTCGTCGTTTGAAATCCGCGACGTGCCGGGCATTCCAACTACGGTGCCTGAGCGTTCCTTGTATCGCATCGCCTTCAGCGGATCGATTCCGCGCGAATTGAACACGCCGCCACGCGAGTCGCTAATCGCCACTACGCGTGCTTTCTTCTCCGCGAAAATCCGTGCCACCGTGGAACCCGTATTGCCAAATCCTTGAATGGCCACGCTCGCGCCGCGAAGCGGTAGTTTTTTCACTTTGCACGCTTCTTCCACCACCACCAGCACTCCACGCGCCGCCGCATCCCGCCGGCCTTCCGATCCGCCGATCGAAACCGGCTTGCCGGTCACCGCACCGAGCGTCGAATATCCCTTGGTCATGGAGTACGTGTCCATGATCCATGCCATCGTTTGCGAGTCCGTGTAAACGTCCGGCGATGGAATGTCTTGCTCGGGTCCGATCAGCGGCAGAATTTCCGACACGTATCTCCGCGTCATTCGTTCGAGTTCGGGCTTGCTCATGCGCTTGGGATCGCAGATCACGCCCCCGGTGCCGCCACCGTACGGAATGCTCACCGTTGCCGTCTTCCAGGTCATCCACGTCGCTAGTGCTTTGATCTCGTCGAGCGTCACGTTGGGATGGTAGCGAAGCCCGCCCTTTGCAGGTCCGCGTGCCACGTTGTGCTGTACTCGGTAGCCGGTGAACACTTTCACCTGGCCGTTATCCGTCTTCGTGGGTATCGATACTTCCAGCACCCGCTTGGGCGTGCGCAAAATTTGGCGCAGGCCTTGGTCGAGCTTCAGATATTCGGCTGCTATGTCGAATTGAATCTGTGCGATTCGGTGCGGATTCAGATCTTCGCGCGGAGCAATCCTGGGTATCGGCTGCGGAGCCGGCTTGGCAACAGTCGCCATCGTGCCTTCCTCCTCCTCAGAACCGGGAGAGATCGCGCTATCTCTCTGGCCTTAACATCGCCTTCGGCGAAATACGGGGCGCCTGTAAGTCTTGCGAGAATCGAAGTTTAGCCGAGCCGTCGAGGATGTCAATGGAAACCACGGTCGGAAGCCACTCAATCGCCTTCGCTATCGATTCGCCTCGCAGTTAGGGCGGGCATTCTGTACCTCGTAACCATTTGAAAACAATACGCTTACGACATTCGATGGATTGTCGTGCCACTAGTACTTCATCGGCTACACGCTCTCGCCCTTTTTGCGTTCATTAACAAATTGTAATCATTTGCCCGCCCAGGCTCGCGAGACCGCCAGTTGACCCCGTTCTGCGCCCGCGCTACGCTCGCGTTACGCTACAGAAGCTATCCACGCCACCGCTTCACCGCGCCAATCCAGTTCCTTCGAGCGCGCGTAATCTATTCAGAGGGAGCGGCCCGGGCTTGTGAGCAGGGTTTTGTGAGTGCAGAGGCGGGAGTCGATTCGAGGGCGACGGACGCAGCCCTCATCGCACGAATCATGCAGCGGGACGAAGCGGCGCTTGAAGCGCTCTACGACCGCTATGCAGGCATGCTTTCGTCTGTCTTGAACCGCATTCTGCACGACGCGCAAGCCGCCGAGGAAATCTTGCAGGACATCTTCTACCAGCTCTGGCGCAATGCTGCGCGTTTCGAGCCTTCTCGCGGATCGCTCGGCGCATGGCTCGCGGTCATCGCGCGCCACCGGGCAATTTCCCGTCTGCGCCGGCACAATCCCGCTGCAGGCGATCCGCTGCTCGAAGGCGTGGTGGCCTCGCCCTTCAATTTCGAGGGCGCCATGGCGCAGCGGCAATTGCTCGGTCGTGTGAAAGGTGCGATGGAAAGCCTGCCGGCGGAGCAGCGCATCGCGATCGAGCTCGCTTATTTCGAGGGTATGACGCACAGCGAAATCGCGCGGCACACGGGCGACCCGCTCGGCACGGTGAAAACGCGCTTGCGCTCGGCGCTCGGAACGCTGAAGCGCACATTGCATCCGCAAACTGCATCTACGACAGGTACGGCATGAACGCGCATCCGATTCACGAAGAAGACCTCGACCTCTACGCCCTCGGCGCACTCGATGCCGACGAGCGTCGCGCGGTCGACTCGCATTTGGCGAGTTGCCCCGAATGTGCCGCGAAGCTCGCCGAAGCGCACGGCCGAGCGGCGGCGCTTGCGTTCGCCGCGCCCCGCGTCGAGCCGTCTCCGGCCGTCAAGATGCGCCTCATGCAGCAAATTCGCGCCGCTGGCGCTGCCGCCGCACCCGCGCCGCTGCGCGAGCCGCAACGCCCGCGTGGACTGATCTCATCCTGGTGGGCCGGAGTGCTTGTTCCTGCGGGCATCGCGCTGGCGATTGCCAGCGTCGTGCTGTGGCACGAAAATCGGCGCCTCGACAGCCAGCTCGCCTCGCTGCACGCCGCCATCGCGCGACAGCAAAGCCAGCTGCAGGAAAATCGCGACATGGCGCAGCTCGCCGGCGCGGCCGACACCATGGTCATCCCGCTGCTGCCGCAGCCTGGCATGCCCAAGGGGCAAGCGCGCGTGGTCTGCAGCTCGCACATGG
>JASHRI010000041.1 GCA_030037435.1 Candidatus Acidiferrales bacterium
GGTAGAGCTCGAGCGCCTCGGCCTTGGGCATGAATTTGCGCTCGTTGGGAATGTCCTTGGCCGCGAGCTCGTGCATGCGCGCTTCGATCTTGGCGAGATCTTCGGGCGTGAAGGGCTCGTCCCGAACAAATTCGTAGAAAAAGCCATTGTCGATGGGCGGACCGATGCCGAGCTTGACGTTGGGATAAAGCTCAAGCACGGCGGCGGCGAGAAGATGCGCGGCCGAATGGCGAAATACCTGCACGGCCTCGGGATCGCGTTCGGTGAGGATCGAGAGCTGCACGTTGCGGTCGAGCGGACGCGAAAGGTCGATCAGTTCACCGTCGGCGCGCGCGACGAGGGCCGCCTTGGCAAGGCGAGGCGAAATGTTTTCGGCGATCTGAGCGGCTGTGGTCCCGCGAGGCACATCGCGGGTGGCGCCATCAGGTAGCGTGATTTGAATATTTTCCATGTTGTGTGCGCTTTGCGGCGCAGATAAAGTCGCAAATTACCCTAACATGATAGCAGAGCGATTTCATCCCTCGTTGGTGTGAAGACTCGGGTTATCCGAGATTGCGAATGGATTTGTTTTGGGAACTAAGGCGCGAGGACGACGGAATTAACGAATGTCGGGGAGCGTCTGGGGATGGGTGTCTGTGCTACAAGACTCGTGGAGCTGACCGCGGCGTGGCGGCAGCGGCCCCGGGAAATTGTCTGGGGGCAACGAGCGGGCCGCAGACTGCATCGCATCTCTTCGCAATCATTCAACTTAGGTAGGGCTATGGTTCGTCGCGGCCAGCCACTAGGGCTCATAGCAATGGCGTTGTGCTTCGCACTCGCGGGAGTGTGCGCAATCGCTCTGCCGACCCGGGCGCAGGTCGAGAATGTTGTGCGGTCGGATGCGCGCGTGTTTCCGGGAGTAGGGGCTGATGTTCGAGCGATCAAGCGCGATTCCGCCGGACATTATTACATTCTGGCCAAGCCGCAGAACACGGTTTGGGTTTACGGGCCAGATGGGCAGAGGCAGGGGCAGATTCCCAACGCCAATTCGGGCGGCGCGAGGATCGTCTATGCGGCGGACATCGACGTGGATTCGTCCGGGAACCTGCTGGTGGCGGATCGAGGCTCGAACGCGGTGGATGTTTTTCGGCCAGATGGCTCGCTAGCCGGAAGAGTTCCTGTGCTGGCACCGATGTCGCTGGTGGCGCTATCGGGTGGCCGATTTGCGGTGGTGACGCTGCGTTCGGATTACCTGGTGGCTATTTTCGACGAACAGGGCCGCAGGATCTTCCATTTTGGAGACCCTGCCGAGTTGGGCATCAAGGCTTCGCCAGACTCTATGCGCGACCTGGGAAAGATCTACGGCGATGCGAACGGCCACATATATTTCGCGTTTACTTCATTATCCGATCCGACGATCCGAAAGTACGACTCTGTGGGCTACGTCGCATACACTGCGGACCTTCCGATTAGCGATTTCGATTTCGCGAACAAGGCGGAAGATCGCGTGCAGTTTGGCATCAACATAAGCCAGTTTAATTTCTCCGAGCAAGTGGGTGCCTGGGCGACGATTGGAACTTCTGGGGCGCTGCATTTCGGCAGCGGCGTGGGAACCGGTCTTGGAGAGAGGATGCGCGGCTTCGGGGGACCCGGCGGTCCGGGCGGCTTCGGCGGAGGCGGGCCCGGTATGGGCGGAGCTGGCAATCCGAACGGACCGGCCATTCCCGGTGGCGGTCTCAACTCAGTTGGCGTTTTCGGCCAGGGGTCGCTTGAGCATGGGAGCTTGCATTTCAACATGGGCGCACGCATGGGCGGCAGGACCGGAGCGTCCGGGCGGTCCGGCCCGAGGGGCGGGGCAGGCGGACCGGCCGATGCGACGGACCCTGATGATAGCGGCGGACTCGCGCCGGGTGCGGTGCTGCAGTTCGATACTTCGAATGGCTTCGGATCTGGAGCCAGCAATAATGCAAATGGCAGTTCCGACGACACCGAAATTCTGAGCACGACTCAAACGGATCAATCGGACTCACAAGATTCGGTGCTGAGCACCTCGGCAGACAATTCACCCTTTGCAACCGATTTCAGCGCGCTCAATTATCAGCCGGGAATGTTTGGAGGAAGCATGGGCTTTCGGCCGCCTCCGCCCCATTTCGACCGGTCCGGCGGCGGGGCGCCCGGCGGAGCTTTAGGTGCAGGCGCGTTTCATCCGGGCGACCTGGCGGGCGGACATTTTTCGCCGTCGGGCTTTCCTATGGGCAGCCCCGGAGCGCCGACGGCGGGACATTTTCCAATGTTCGGACCGGGCCATTTCGTTTTCAATATGTACAACGTGGAAGCGAGCGTCCGGATAAATCTTGATCGACCGGCGCCAAGCGCGCGAGAAAAGCCAGCGCTTACGGCCCTTGGTGTGGACCCGGAAACGGGCGAAGCATGGGCGGCGATTGGCAACGCGCTGGTGCACCTTGCGAAGGACGGCACGGAGCTTGGCACATACTACGTAGCGACGCCGGATGGCGCGCCGCTGCGTCCTGACGCGATTCTGGTGGAGCACGATCGCCTTTTGCTGGCCGTCGATCCTCTGGGCATATATTCGGTCGCGCGACCCGACCTTGGCGCCGCCGGAACGGCCCCGCAGTCAACTCTTTCCGCTCAGCCCGTTCAGCCGGCGCGCCCATCGGATTAAGCCCAGCACGTCTCACTCTCTTCCCTTCATCGCAGGACTTGCATCGCCGCGGACCAGCTACAAAATGGATGGCAAGCGTTCACTCCCTTGTGCTATCTACGAGGGCGCAGGTTCCCCGGCCCTCCCAGGGGATAAGGAGAGATTGCGATGAGATTTGTGTGGGGATTGATCATCGGATTCATCGCTTTTCCGGTGCTGGGCATGATCTACCTGCTAAGCGGACACGCGCCCGCTGGCGTGACGGACCATCCATTTCCCCTGGAGCAGTACATCGCGGGAGCGGCGCTCGAATCGCGCATTCATCATGTGGCGCCCACGCGCGATCCCTCCACCTTCACCGCGGCTGACGTTGCCAGCGGCGCTACGCAATACCGCAACCACTGCGGTGGATGCCATGGCCTGCCAGACGTCACGCGCCCGGGTCCTCGACCCGTCACATATCCCCAACCGCCGCAGCTTTTCACGCCCGACGGTTACGTGACAGACGATCCAGTGGGCGTGACCTACTGGAAGATCGAAAATGGCATCCGCATGACAGGCATGCCAAGCTTCAAAGATGTATTGACCGATGAACAGGCGTGGCAAATCGCTGCACTGGTGCAGAGGGCCGACAAACTTCCTCCCGACGTGATCGAGATACTGAAACAGCCGCGCGTTTTCCCACCGCCTCCGCCGGCCAATGGCGAGCAGGGTGCTGCCGCGCCGAAACCGGGCACTCCGCCGAAGGCCAGGAAGTAAATTTTCGCCCACGCGACAGCAAGAATTTTCAGAATTCAACGTGGAATCGCGCGCCGGGGACCAGTACGGGACCGCGAGCCTGATTGTAGCCGGGATTGTTGATGTGTTGCAGGTCCAGAGAAGCGTAGAAACCGCGCCAGAGATGCATAGTGTAGAAGCTCTCTGAAATTTTTTCGGGACCGTACGTGAGCGCGCCATCGCCGAGCAAAAAGCCCAGGCCGCCAAGCGCCAGATATTGTTGATGGGCCGCGACGATGCCGTTGGCCACAAACACCGTGCCGGCGCGATCGTTGCGCCGGTGCCACGTGCTACCGTTCACAAAGACGCCTAGTTGGGCGGTGCGGTCCACTTCGGTGTAGGCGAACGATTCATTGCGTCCATCGCTCCAACCCACGCGGCCGAAGATGCCGATCTGGGGCGTGATCTCCTGTTCGAAGTTCAGCCCAAAACCGTACTTGTGGCGTCCCTGGCGGCGCGTGTCGACGATATTGGGCGTGGGCGTTTCATGGTCGAGAAATTCGGCATTTGCCTTTTCGTAGTTGCCCATGTTGGCGGTGTTCAAGTAACTGAGCAGCCGCACAACGCCAGCACGATGGAAAATGCGATTGCCGCTCGCTTGAAACTCCAAATTCGCGGCGCGAGCCCGGGCAATGTTGGCATCGAGGTTGATGCCGTTGGCGACTTTGGGCATCAGAGCCTCGGCGAAGCGCACGGTCCACCAATGGTCGTCGTACTCGAGGACAACGCCGTCGGTATAGCCGCGAGTGTTCGCGGCGTAGTCCCATGAGCCGTTGTTGTCGACGGTCCAATTCAGAAATTGCAAATGGCTGTCGCTGCCGTAGGTGTTCAAATCGAAGAAGTCGGCAAGATCGAATTTGCCGACGCGGAACTCAATGCGCCGGGCGGGCAAGGAAGTAGCAAGGTGGAGTTCATCACGATCGCTTTCGATGCGCTCGTCGGTGAGAGGAATAATCTGGCGCAGCATCAGGCGCGCCACGTAGGGATCCTGGCTAAGTGTGGTGTTGCGCACCACGTCGAGATTGGTGATGCCCGCAAGGCCTAGCGCATTGCTGAGTCCGTGGCCGCCCGCGCTTTCGATGTCCAAATAGACTTCGGTCGTCGATGTCAGCTCGCAGCCGAGGTAGAGCGTATAAACCTTCGATGTGCCGTTCTCGGGTTCGGGTCGCAGGCTGTTTGGGCCGGTGTAGGGAGCCGGAAACCCACCGTGCCATTGCAGAACGATATTGGCTTGGCCGGAAATCCAGTAGCGGCTCGTCTCGGAATGCGGAAAGAGCGTGAGCGGATCCTGCTGATCGGAATCGGATGGATTCGAATTAGGGGCGTTATTGCCGTCGGTGGTCGATTCGGTTGTAGTCGAATCCGCCGGCTGAGGAGCGCTAGCCTGGCCGTCGCTCTGTGCTGACGGCGCAGTTTGCGAAGCGGTTGGAGACAAATCCTGCGCGCGCGCCAATCCCGTCGATGCGAGGATGCACACGGATACCAAGAGCAGCATCTCGATCACGAATTGGCCAATGCAACGCAGCATGGCTAGCTGGAAGGGGCATGACTCAACATACGCTTTTGGCAAGCGCAAAGTAAAACACGCTTGGGCGGGCCTGCTTCATTAAAAGAACATTAAAGCAGGCTCGTGCGATTCGAGAATGGCCGAACGCGGCCTGTTTTCCGAACCGGGAATGCGGGTATACTCGCATCGCTTCGTGCCGCAGCACTTGCGGCGCGACCGGCAGCATGATACTATACCCCCCTAGGGTAGTCAATCGAAATGTCGCACTTATCGCGGGAAAAACTCGATCTGGTAACGCGCACCAAGAAGGTGATCGGGCAACTGGAAAGCGTGCTGCGCGGCCTGAATGACGATGAGCAGTGTGCCGACGTGCTGCAACGCCTGGCGGCCGCCCGCGGTGCGATCAACAGCCTGATGGGCGAGCTGCTGGAAGACCACATCCGCAACCATATGCCGCGCAATTCCAAATCGTCGGAAGAGGCCGCGAACGACGTGATCGAAATCGTTCGCACCTACCTGAAATAATCGCCGCAAGCAGAACTGTTTCCAGGACGCGCTTCGGTTCGCCGGAAGCGTCGAGCATCTGTACGCCTAGAAGATGAATACCGGCTTCACCACCTTGCCAGCGGCTTGGTCGTCGATGGCCTGATTGATCTGCGCGAAATCGTAGCGCGTGACGAAGCCGTCAAACGGAAGGCTTCCGGCAAGATGTAGATCGATCAGACCGGGGATAAAAACGTCGGGCACACTATCGCCCTGAACGATGCCACGAACGCTTAGGCCCTGAAGCATCACCGTGGATATATTCAGATTGAGTCCCCCGGGCGGAATCGTGACGAAACCGAACTGCCCCTTGGGCGCGAGCGCGGCAATCGCCTGTTGGCTACTCTCGACGCGGCCAGTGGTATCGAGCGCGTAGTTCACGCCGCCTGGAACTGTGTTTCTGATTTCCGCAGCAGTTTCGATATTTGGACTCACGAGCACCGCATGGGTTGCGCCGAGCTGCCGTGCCATCTCCAGGCGTGACGGGAGCACGTCGACGGCAATGATTGGCGAGCACCCCCGCAGCACTGCGCCAAGAACGGCGCTCAACCCGACCGGGCCAACACCGAAGATCGCGATCGAGCTGCCCGGCTCGGGGCGAAGCGAGTTCATCACGGCACCGGCGCCCGTTTGCACGCCGCAGCCGAGTACGCCGAGGATTTCAAGCGGCGCATCCCGGCGCACTGGAATCGTGTTGCGTTCTCGCGCGATGGCATAGCTTGAAAACGAGGATTGGCCGAAGAAGTGACCGTGAATCTCTTCGTTGCCTTTGCGATAGGCGCCGAGCTGACCGGATCGCCCATCGGTGAAATTCAGCGGCGTAGTGTCCACGCAGTATGCGGGATTTCCGCCGCGGCAGGAGTGGCACGCGCCGCAGGAATCGTAGGTGAGAACCACCCGATCGCCTGCTTTGACTTTCGTGATGCGCTCGCCGACGCGCTCGACGATGCCCGAGCCTTCGTGTCCCAAAACCGCGGGCTTCGGCACGCCCATGCCGCCGAGGGCTTTCACGTCGGTATGGCACAGACCGCATCCGACCATGCGCACGAGTATTTGGTCCGGCGCCGGGCCGGTTAGCTCGACATCGTCAAGGGAGAGCCGGTCCTGGCCCTGGTACGCGACGGCGGCTCGGACTTTCATGGATGAATGAACTCGTTCACTCGCGAATCCTAGGGCGGTTACTTCTGACTTGCTGATGAACCAGGGACTGGGACGATTTTACGTATTCTTGCGTCGCCGCCTATCCCCGGGCAACGCCACCTCATAGTTTGCGGCGAAAAGCGCGATCTGCCTTTTCGGAGCCTGTCGATCGTAAAAGATTGGTATTCGCGTCCCGACCGTTAGATTGTCCCAGCTTGTCCGGATCTTCGAAAATCGCTCGCCAGATAGCGTCGTGAATTCATAGCGCACGTATTGACCGTTGCGTGCGCTACCCAAGTTCTTAATTATCCGACCAATGGCTGTCTCTCCATTTGACACCAAGTCTTTATGCCGAACGTAGGTGCGCCACTGAAGGAAGCCCAGCACGATCGCCACCAGACACACGAATTGAAGGTACGACAAGAAAGTCTCCTTCTCCCAATCCGCAGTCGCATGGAAATAATCTCGGGGAGCAACAAGAGCAATGAAGCCAATCAAAATTGCGGGAATGATGATCGCTGTTAACTTTCCTCGAAAGCTCAAGCGTACCGGCCGGGGTTGGGGGATTTCAGCAAGGATTCGGTCTATTTCGTCGTACGGTCCCGGCGTATCTCCGCTCGAAGTTGACTCGACTCGCGGTACCAAGGTAGGTTTCTCCGAAAGCTCTCAATCCTACCGCGAGCGGAAGGATACACTACCCGCGATGAAATCTCGTATCGCGGAATCGTTGTGTTGTGACTCCAAACAATGTCTTCCGACTTGCCCGTCGGGAGCCTGCGCAACCGATGGCAGCCCGGCGTTTGCATGTTGACATTCCGGGCCGACCCCGGTAGCGTTAAGGTATGCGAATCGAGGTCCACGCCTCTTGCGCCTGTTGCTGTTGTTGCGCAGCGCTGTCGGCGTGTGACGGATAAAGCTAGTCCCAACAAGAGATTAGCCTTACCGAACCCGCCGAGCAGATGACCGGCGGGTTTTTTGTTAAGGGGAATCGATGAAGGTTTCGAATTCACAGTGGGCCGCGCGGCTGGAAGGCAAAATGCCCGAAGCGCTGGCCCGCGAGATTGACGGCTTTGAGACGGACATCGCGCTGCGCAAGCAGGGCAAGATGGACGAGCGGCTGTTCGCCGAGACGCGCCTTCGCCGCGGCACGTACGGCCAGCGGTACGACAATGGCCAGCGGCACGACGGCCAAAAAGTACAGGAGATGAAGTACCCCTCGGGCGAACTAACCAAAGGTCCCAACACAATGTGGGACGCGCCCGGAATGCAGCGCATCAAGATTCCCGGCGGCGGATTGAACGCGACGCAGCTTGAAGCGCTGGCGGATTTGGCCGAGGAATATTCGGACGGTATTGCGCACGTCACCACGCGGCAGGACTTTCAGCTCCACTACGTTCACATCGAAGATACGCCGAGCATCATGCGCCGGCTTGCGGCGGCGAATATCACCACGCGCGAAGCGTGCGGCAACTCGGTTCGCAACGTCACGGCTTGCCCCTACGCGGGCGTTTGCCAGACGGAGGTTTTCGACGTCACGCCCTATTCGCGAGCGCTTTCGCGGTTCCTGTTGGGACATCCCGATTGCCAGAATTTTGGCCGCAAGTTCAAGCCGGCGTTCAGCGGGTGCGCGCATGAGGCATGTGGTTTGACGAGCTTGCACGACATTGGCTTCATCGCCGTGAAGCGCATTGAAAACGGCGAGGAAAAAATCGGATTCGAGACCTATGTGGGAGGCGGCCTGGGCGCCGTCCCTTACATGGCGAAGCTGTT
>JASHRI010000389.1 GCA_030037435.1 Candidatus Acidiferrales bacterium
AGGGAGAATTTTCTCCAGCGGGCTTGACGGAATCCGAGCAGCGATTGCGGACATGATCGGATGCAACCAGCGGGGGCGGAGCGACATTTTGCTGGCGTTCCTGGCCGGTCGGCGGAGGCGTCCGCTGCGATTGCGCGGATACGGGCAATGCGAATAAGAGAGCGGCAACAGCGATGAGGATCGGCCGGGCGGTCATAAATGTGCTCCTCAGAAAACGCGGCTCATTTGCGGTCCTCGCGTAGGCGGCGAACATACTCGTCCGCAGGCTCGTCGGACCAAAGGCGCGCTCCTGAGCCCGAGAGTTCGAGCAATGGATCTTTCGAGGTGGCAGTGGCGGCCTTCGTAGCTCGGTCGTAAAGTGCCTTGGGCTGTGGCCTCTTCAGTTTTCGTTTTTCGATCTTCATACCGCTGCTACCATAACACGATTAGCGGGGTCCGAAGCATTCCTGCCGACGCAGCCATGCGGGTAGGTCTTGAAGAGTTGCTTGGCCTTTTGGAAGTCGAAGAGAAAGCGGAAAGGACTGCCTAAATAATGATGAAAGCCACAATAGAAGTGACGATGCTCGTCGTCGCGACAGTAGGCATGATAGGTGGAATTTGGAATCGGCTAAAACTGAACAAGGGTATCGGTCTTCGATTCATTCAGTATCTGGGACTTACCGTACTTGTTCCGTTGATTGTAGTCCTTTCGCTCGAAAACCGAATCAGCCAAGAGATGACCGGGGCTGTTGCCGCCGCAGCCGTGGGAGCCGTTTTAGCTGGCCTAGGAAAGGCAGGGTGAAAACCATCCCCTAACCAGCGCCCCTTCGATTGACATTGCGGCGGGATTGGGCTAGAAATTTCGGGGCTGAGGGCGCGGCAGGGCGGGACGTCCCGCAGGGCAATTCCGCGAGTAAGCTTCTCGGTGAGTATTAACTGGCAGCACGCCTACTTCGCAGGCCGGGATTCACTTCAGACGCAAGGAGGTAGTGGGTCAGTTTGAATTTTGACTTCTTGTGTCACGATCAAGAAAATTCAAGCCGCTCGACTATCGAAGAGGAAGGAACCTACCATCGTCAGAGATCTTCTAGTGCCCAAGACGGGCGGAATGAACACAACCAAAGTGAATCTGGTCCGGTGGCTGAAAAATGAGGGCGACCGGCTGAAGCAGGGCGAAGGCGTCGTCGAACTCGAGACGGAGAAGGTGAGCTATGAGCTGGACGCTCCGGTGGACGGCGTGCTGCTGAAGATCGTGGCGGGCGAGTCGACCGAGGTGGAAGTGGGCGGCCTGCTCGGATACATCGGCGATCCGGGCGACAAAGCGCCAACAACGTAAGGATTGCGCCGAGCCATCCAACGAAGTAGCGCAAAGAACCGAGTGTGAGGGACGCACATGGCAGCAAGCAGCGCGCTGAGCAAAGACCGGCTAACGTGGATGTATACGCAGATGTTGCGAATCCGCGAATTCGAGGAGCGGGTGAAGCGGACGTTTGTGGAGCACCCGGGAGTGATTCGCGGGCACGCGCACCTGGGCGACGGAGCCGAGGCGAGCATCGTGGGCGCGTTGGCGACGCGGCATGAAAGCGACCTGGTGATGCCGAGTTATCGTTGCCACGGATATCCGCTGGTGCTGGGGACGCCGGCGAAAGCGTTGATGGCCGAGATTTATCAGCGGAGGGACGGAATCTGCAAGGGATTCGGGGGCTCGATGCACCTGGCCGATCCGGCGCACCATTTTCCGACGGCTTCGGGAATTATCGGGCAAGGAATCGCGCACGCGGCCGGCGCGGCCTACGCCGCTCAGGTGAAGAAGACGGGGCAGGTGGTCTACTCATTTTTCGGCGACGGATCGTCGAAGCAGGGCGCGTTTTACGAGACGATGAACCTAGCGGCGGTGTGGAAGCTGCCAGTGGTGTTCGTGCTCGAAAATAATCAATACCAGGCATATACGCACATCAGCCTGGAAGATGCCAATGCGATCGCAGGCGATCCGCTGTCGCAAAAGGCGAAGGCGTTCAGCATGCCGGGCGTGACGGCGGACGGCACCGATCCGCTGAAGGTGTACGACGTGGTGAACGAAGCGGCGGAGCGGGCGCGCGCGGGGAAGGGGCCGAGCCTCGTCGAATCGAAATTCTACCGGCTGAGCCCGCACGGAAACGCGATCACCGTGCCGCCGGTGCCGACGCAGTTTCAGGAGCACGAAGCGATCGAGGTGTACGGGAACAAGGCCGAATTCGAAGCGGCGAAGGCGAATGATCCGATCAAAAAGTTTCGCGCACATCTGATCGGCAACGGTACGTTGACGGAGCAAGACGCGAAGAGGATTGAAGAGTCCGTGCGCGCGGAAATGGAAGAAGTGGTGAAGTTCGCGCTGGCCAGCCCGCTGCCGGCGCCGGAAGACGCAGTGAAGTACGTGTACGCGTAGCGAGCAGCGAACGGGAACGAGAGATCGAAGGAGGCGGTTATGGCGCGCGAGATGATGTTTGCAGAGGCGATTGCCGTGGCGATCACGGAGGAGATGCAGCGGGACCCGAACGTCGTGTTCTACGGGCAGAACATGGCGATGACGGATCGCGACCCGTTCGTGCGCAAATTCGGCAAGGATCGCGTGCGCATCACGCCAATTTCAGAAACGGCGGAGCTGGGAATCGCGGTGGGCGCGGCGGTGAGCGGGCTGCGGCCGATCGTGGAGCTGTATATGGCGGAATTTATGCTCGTCGCGTTCGACGAGGTGATCAACGAGGCGCCGCGGCTGCGATATATGTCGGGCGGGCAGGTGAAGGTGCCGTGCGTGTTCAAGGCGGGATTCGGATTTGCGGCGGGTTGGGCCGGGCAACATTCGAACTGCACTTACGGCGCGATGATGGGAATTCCGGGGCTGAAGGTGGCGCTGCCGTCGACGGCGGCCGACGCGATGGGGCTGATGCGGAGCGCGATACGCGACGACAACCCGGTGGTCTATTTGCATCACTACATGCTGACGATCGACAAGGGACCTGTGCCCGACGGCGAGCACATCGTGCCGTTTGGCGTGGCGGACGTGAAGCGCGCGGGGACGGACGTGACGATTGTGGCGACGGCGTGGATGGTGAAGAAGTCGCTGGCCGCGGCGGAAATATTGGCGAAGGAAGGCATCAGTGCAGAGGTCGTGGACCCGCGAACGGTGGCGCCGCTGGACATCGATACGATTGTGCAGTCGGTGAAAAAGACGGGGCGGCTGGTGCTGGTGGATCAGGCGCCGAAAGAAGCTTCCGCGGCGGCGGTGATTGCGGGAGAGGTGGCCGAGCGCGGATTCAATTACCTGAAGGCGCCGGTAAAGATGGTGACGGCGCTCGACACGTCCGTGCCGTACAGCGAGCCGATGGAAAAGTATGTGCTGCCGAGCGAAGAGAAGATCGTGCAGGCGGTGAAGTCGGTACTGGCGATGCAAGCGGCGGCGGTGTAGGACTAGGCGGCTGCTGGCGCGCTGGGGCCTGCGAGATTAACCTGGAAATTGCGCCATCGTAGTGCGGAACG
>JASHRI010000390.1 GCA_030037435.1 Candidatus Acidiferrales bacterium
CCCGTAGGAATTGCCGCCGGTGCCAAGCGCGATGCGATTGTCCTCGATATCGGCATGGCCGACGCTAGTCAGGTTCACTACGGTCGAGCTAGCGCCTGTTGCGATCAAATCCATTCCGGTGATGTGCACCCAATCGACGTTGCGCGTGGCGGCGTTGGGATTGTCGACCGCCGTGCAGCCGGCAATGCCGCACGCGATGTAGCCGGAGGCGTCCGGCCGCGGAATTGTGCCCGTGCCGCTTTCCTGGTCGCCGACGATGCTCGATCCGTCGCCCATCAGCTCGACGGCATCCTTGGTGGTTGCGTCGTTGATCGTTAGTTGAGCTTCGCCCCACAAAAGCGTGGTGCCGGCAGGAATGGCGATGTGGCTTGCGCCTGTGAGCGTGCCGGTCAATCCGCGCGCATCGCAAACGCCAGATGTGGTCGACGCTGCCGTCAGGCAGGCATTGATTTTCGCGGCGGCGTCTGTGCCTGTAAATCGCTCCGCCTTTTGCACACCATTCAGAGAATTGACGGCCGCGGTGCCATTCACGTCGAGATTAAATTGAGGATTCAGATTGTCGATGCCCAGCGAAGTCGCTGTGAAGCGATGAACCGACTGCATCGCGTTCGTCGCGCCGCTGAAACCTTGGAACGTCCAGGCGCCTGTGTCGGTGGCCGACGTCGTGCTCGCGCCTGCGATGTAGGCGCCGGGAATTTGGCCGCCGTCGTTCCAGGTCGAGTCTCCGCTGCGAAATACGCAATAGCCAACGACGCTTGCGGCTCCAGCCGGTGGTGCCGTCCAGCTAATCGTAGCGGCGTTGTTCGAGCCGGAAATCGCCACTTGGGCGGGCAGAGATGGAGCGGAGTTGTATTGCGGTACTCCACAATTGCTAGCCAGATTGGCCGACTTCACATAATAGTAGTAGGTGCCTGCGGCCATTGTGCCTCCCGTTGTTGCCGTGGCCGTGGCTCCGGTTGGTGGCAAGGTTTTTGCGAATCCGATATCGAGTGTGCCGGGGCTGGACGGCGATTGATACACCTGCGCGTTGTAACCATAATTCGCCTGATCGCCAAACAGAACGCCCGCCGTGGGATCGATGCCAATGCCGGCAAAGCGGCTGCCGGCGACGGCCGCGCGAAACGCCGGTCCGCTGGTTTCAGCGAATCCGAAAAGATCGCTGCGCAGCCGCGCGGGGTCTGTGGCGTTGACCACAATATCTCCGCCCGCGGCGGTTGCGACGCTCGCGCCACCGATTGGATTCCCCGATCCGTCGACGACCGCGCAGCCTGGGCAGCCCTGGATATGCAGATCCTCTAGGGAGCCGGCCGTGGCGACCACGACGGGATTGCCTGCTGCTGGATTCGTAATCGTCACGCCATCCAACACGCCGCTAGGGTCATTGAAATTGAGGAGCGGCTGATTTCCCGTGCAGTCCGACATGGTGATGTTGTCGAGCGTGATCAGTGCCAATGTCGGGAGAGCGCCAGTCCCAGCTGAATTGACGATGGAAAAAAACGGCGCCGCGCAGCTTTCGAGCGTGATGTTGTGGAACACGTCGTCACCCGGCGTGCCTGGCGGGCCGGCCTGCCTCTCGATGTATTGCACGCCGCCACCGACCCAGATCATGTCGTTGAAAAACGCGAGGCCTTGCACGGCGCTGCTGTTGCTCGTGGTCAGGATCACGTCCGGCACTGTGCCTGAGCTGACTTGTATGCAGCCGCCTCGAAAGCGGTCCCAAATGGATGTATCGATTTTGATCGGCGTGTTGTCCGTCATGCCGGTGGTCGCAGCCGCGAAGCAAACATTGTTGAAATTGATGTTGTTCCCGCCGGCCAAGCCGACCGCCTGGTTATCGCCATCGATCACTAGATTTTCGACGGTGATGTTGTTCTGCGGATAGGAGAACTGAAATATCGGAGCTGCGTTGGGGCTCGATCCTGGCGAAGCGGTAATCTGGGTCATCGGCGGCATCAGGAACTGCGCGCCTCCACTTGTGTCTGAGCCGACGAGATGAAGGTTCGAACAGGTGGTGAAGACGGGCGCCGTCGATGGCGTTTGCGGCTGGCTGACGAGATACGTGCCCGCGGGAAAAAATAAATCGGGCACGTGGTCCGGCATTGCTCCGCCGCACGCCGCTGTGATGGCCGCCTGGATGGCAGCGGTATCGTTGGTGACGCCGTCACCCTTTGCGCCGTAGGCGGTCACGTCGATGCGCGGCCTGGGGCCTGCGACGGTCTCATCTCCCGTCAAATTGAGCGACGCTGGCGCAAAATTGCCGGGATTGAAATTCGCTGTGCTCAGCGTGCCGTTGATCGTCGCATTGCCCGCAACCGTCAGATTTCCGCCGAGGGTCAGTCCGAATGCCGAAATGTCGTTGCCGGCGCCGGTGGAAGAAACATCGGCAGGAAGAATTACGTCTGGATATGTCTGCGTGCCGCTGATGCCCGGCCCGGTAATCTGGATCAGATAGCGGCCGGCGGGCGCGTAGAAATGATAATTGCCGAGGCCGTCGCCCTGGAACGGGTTGGGGGCAGCCGTCGTGAGCGTCGCATCGGTGTAAATCGTGGCGAGCGGAGAACAGGGCGTGCCGGTCGCCGTGGCCTGGCAGACGGTGATGGTGGCGCCGGCAACGGGATGTCCGGTGGTGCCGAACACAATGTCGTCTTTGCGCGAGCCTTGCGCTGCGGCCACAGAAGCCGCCAGGGCAATCAGGGTCAGCAGGGCTGCCGTCGATTTGCCGAGCCTTGGAACGCCGCGCAATTTGATGCCGGCCATCCTTCTAGGCTTAGTACCGATTATGACAATTTTCATTTCCTGTCCCTTCCCCGTTGCCCGCTCCGTTGGAGTCGCGTGGGAATTGTAAGCCCGGCTGCAAGTGCGGGCGTACGCTTG
>JASHRI010000391.1 GCA_030037435.1 Candidatus Acidiferrales bacterium
GGAACGCTGATTTCGGCCATTCTGCGCCTGTGCAATGCGACGTGGCGGCGCCCAGTTACGCGTTGCGCGGAAGTGATCACGGTTTTCGCGCTGTCGATCGGCGCGACGTTCCCGGTGATTCACTTGGGGCGTCCGTGGCTGGCGTTCTGGCTGTTTCCGTATCCGAGCGAGCGCGGAATTTGGCCCAACATTCGCTCGCCGCTGCTTTGGGACTTCTTCGCCATCAATACCTATTTGATCGGCAGCGTCACGTTTTTGCTGCTTCCGATTATTCCGGACCTCGCGCTGATCCGCGACACCGCGACGGGAACGCGGCAGCGGATCTATCGCGTGCTTGCACTCGGCTGGCGCGGGACGTCGAAGCAATGGCATCGGCTGGAAACCGCGATGCACATCATGGCGATCGCGATTATTCCCGTGGCTGTGTCGGTCCACAGCATCGTGTCATGGGATTTCGCCATGGCGCCAGTGCCGATGTGGCATTCGACGATCTTTGCTCCGTATTTCGTCGCGGGGGCCATCTTCAGCGGCATCGCCGCGCTGATTATCGCGATGGCATGCTTGCGAAAATTCCTGCATCTCGAAGACTACTTGCTGCCGATTCATTTCGAGAATCTGGGCAAACTGCTCTTTGTGATGAGCCTGCTGTGGTTCTATTTCGTTTTTTCAGAGCGGCTGACGGGCTGGTACGGCAACGAATCCGCGGAGATGACGGTTTTCTGGCTGACGCAGCGCGGCGCCTTCTCACCGCTATTTTGGACTATGGTGTTCTGCAATTTCATCATTCCATTTCCATTTTTGGCGATCAAGAAACTTCGCACCATCACCGGGGTGGTGATCGCGTCGGTCGCTGTCGTGATCGGCATGTGGCTCGAACGATTTCTGATCATCGTGCCGTCGCTGGCGCACAAATATCTTGCTTATAGCTGGGGATCCTATCGGCCTACTTGGACGGAGATCACGATTACAGTGGGAACGTTTGCGGCCATGTGCGCGCTTTACATGATCTTCGCGAAAATTGTTCCGATTATTTCGGTGTGGGAACTCAAGGCTGGCCTGCATCCTGTGCAGCAGGCGTCTCGCGCGCTGCCGCAACCGGATGAAGTGAGGGCCGAGTAACATGGCGACTCTGAACTCGATTTATGGTTTGTTTCCCGATCCCGATTCGGCGGATCGCGGCATGCGCGTGTTGCGCGCGGCGGGCGTGGGCGCAAATCAAATCGTTGTGATGTCGCCCCAGCCGTTTGAAGAATTCGAATTCGCACAGATGGATCGCAAGACGCCGATGCCGTGGATCGCCGCGCTGGGCGGATTAATTGGCGGCGTGAGCGGTTATCTGCTGGCGTGGTACACGCAGGTGGCCTACCCGCTGCCGATAAACACCGGGGGAATGCCGATCGTCGCGAAGTGGCCCACCGGGATTGTCACCTATGAACTCACGATGCTGGGAGCGATCGTCGCCACTGTGATCGTGCTGCTCATTACCGGCAGGCTGCTGCACTGGAAGTTCGACCTGTACGATCCCGAGATTTCGCAGGGCAAGATTTTGATTGGCGTCACGGATCCGCAGGACGCAGCGCGTGCCGACCTTGAGGATCGCTTGCGCCGCGCTGGCGCCGAAAGCGTGAAAAACACCCGCCGTTCCAGCGCAGCTTGATTTCCCCGCATCTTCACCACACATAGCAGTAGCCATCGCGATGGTTGATCCGGGCAGGAAACCCAAAAAGGTCGGACATCTTTTCTTCTGACAACATGTCCTCTTTCCGCCCGTCGCCAACGATCCTGCCATCGCGCATCAGCACAACACGTTCGATTTCCGGTATGATGTCGGCCGTTTGGTGCGTGACGAGCACGATTCCAGTTCCAGATTGCGCCAACTTCCTCATGGTTTCGCGCAATTCGCGCTGCATGCGCAGATCCAGGCTATTGGAAGGCTCATCGAAAACGAGCGCCTCGGGCTGGTGAACGAGGGCTCGTGCAATCAGAATTCTTTGCGATTCTCCCGAAGACATCTGTTCAACAGGCCTATCTGCCAAATGCAGAGCGCCAACAGCCGTGAGAGCACTATCGGCTCGCTCGATCTGATCCGGTTCCACGTGATGATTCGAGAAAATAGCTAGACTACTGAAGAATCCGGAAAGGACAATGTCTCGGCCCGTGGTATCGGTCCGGCAGACGGCCATTAGATCATTCGAAACAATGCCCAGAAGTAGCCGCAATTCAAAGACGTTCCACAGCCGTTCCCCCATGATCGTCAGGCTCGAATCTGGTGAGTAGAGTGGGTAGCACTCGCGCGTGATTGTTTTGATTAACGTGGATTTGCCGCACCCGTTGGGCCCGAGTATCGCGACATGTTCGTTCTGCGAAATGCGCAGGTTTAGATTGTTGAGGGCTAGCTTGTCCCCTCGCCTCACGCTTATGTTCTGAAAATCGATAAGAGCGGGTGTCAAAGCAGGAGTTGCTCGCTCTGCGGCTGGCTTATTTGAACCGTCTTCAGGAGGCGTCATCGCAGTCTGGGTCGTTCCCTTCTACGCGTGGTCATAGCGGCAGGTGCGAACTGGCCGAGTCCTTGTAGTTGCTCGAATGAGAAAGCTTACATCGCAACTGAGCTGATCGGGGATTTTTGTACCACGTGAAGTTAAAAAGAATTCTCATCCGAGCAGCGCCGTTCCCCAAAACGTCGTTTCGATCCCCTCTCTCGTGGGTGGTGGAAGCCATTGTTAGCACCGAACCCCGCAGTTGCCAGGGCTCTCGATAGCAACGTAAACTGAGCCCGATACTCCCTCGTGCGCCCGTAGCTCAGTTGGATAGAGCGTCTGCCTTCTAAGCAGAGGGTCGGGGGTTCGAGTCCCTCCGGGCGCGCCACGTTTTAGAGGCCTCTTTCCAATTGCTTGCAAAACTACCTTGAGCTTTGTTTCGAACTAGAGTTCCTGCGAGAAATTTGGATGTATTCGCTAATTTCCGCTGTGGTGGCTGCAAACTCCCGGGCGATCACCAGCCCATTTGACGCATCCGCTCGAGGATGAGTTCGCTGTAGTGATTCATGTATTCGGGCCGTCGCTTCAGGGGCCGCGGCAGGATCGCGGCGAGTCGGGCCGACCGTTCTCGGTCGATGTTTCGAGCGGAGATTCGATAATAGTAGTGGCACGCCGAGTCCGCACCGTAAACACCAGGGCCCCATTCGACTTCGTTGAGGTAAAGCTCCAGAATGCGCCGTTTGCCGAGGACCAATTCGGCCACCGGAACCAACGTGAACTCCGCGCCCTTACGGAAGATCGAGCGGTCGGTTCCGAAGAAGAGATTTTTGACCAGTTGCTGCGTAATGGTCGATCCTCCGCGGAGACGGTGGCCGCCTTCCATATCGTCTTCAGCAGCGATTTCCATTGCGTGCCAATCGAATCCATGGTGCTGGTAGAAGCGCGCGTCTTCGGCGGCAATGACAGCATGCTGGAGATCGGGCGAGATTTGGCTGAGGGGAAGGAATTGGTAGCGTTCGTGATACGGCTTGCGGTGAATCCAGGACTGCAAGCGGCGCTCCGTATGCATGGCGGTGGTCAGCGGGTTGATCCACCGGTCAGCCACAAGAGTTAGCGCGCAAAGCGACCACAACAGCGCCAGTCCGATGAAAAACCATCGGACGACGGATCGGAGCAGGCCTTTCCAAGCCGGGGCCTTAGGAGGTGTGTCTGGATTTTCAGCCACATTCCAGAATAATAGTTTCGGCTGGATTGAGATAGTGTCGATAACGGGAAACAAAACTATCTTGCGGTGCGTAAATACAGATCGGGACTTGCGATTGTCCCGCTATCGACTCTGGTGAATCGAGATTGCTTCCTCTACCATTTGTCGGCGGGCCAACTTACGCGAACATATTCTGGGGCGTATTTGGCCTGTGGATCGTCTTAGAAAACATAGGGCTGTTTACAACAAGCAGGTCCGGGCGTGGCAGAAGGTCCAACGATAGAGGTTCTTCCAGAGTAATCGTGGTTCTGACCTGGCTCGCGATAGCACTAGACTTTGCGCTTTCTTATCAATTCCCTCAGGCAGCTATTGCGTGGAGGAGAGCTTCCGTTTTCTTCATCGGAATAGCGCTAATGCTTGCAGGGATGGCTTTTCGCTTTTATGCCATGTGGGTTTTGGGGAGGTCCTTTACTTATTACGTAGCAGTTCGCGCCGAGCAGAAAGTCGTTGAGGCTGGGCCCTACCGTTACGTTCGTCATCCTTCTTACACCGGCGCTCTCGTACTATTTGTCGGGATGGGGCTGGCACTCGGAAACTGGGCTGGGCTCGTCGCGCTTCTTGCCTGCGTCGGCGCCGCCTATGCATACCGAATATCGGTTGAGGAGTCCGTCCTCGCTGCGGCGCTGGGTGAGCCCTACCAGAACTATATGCGCCGCACCCGACGCTTGGTTCCATTTCTGTTTTAGCGTGGCTCGCCGATTAACGCACGGATTGGCCCGATCGGGCGGCGAAACTTATTTCGAGGCCGGGCTGGCAGCGTCTGGCAATTTGAAAATCCAGAGCGTTGTGCCGCCCGGCGGGTTATCAAACTCGGGCGCGAGGCTTGTGCCGCTCGCGGCCAGCGGCCCTCCGCCGCCGGAAACGACAGCGATATACTGGTTGCCATCGACGGCATAGGTGATCGGAGAAGAACTTGGCACTGCGTTCAGTCCAGCTTCCCACAGCGCCTTCCCGGTTGCCGCGTCATAGGCTGTGAATTCGCGGTTCTGCGAGCCGGCGAACACAAGTCCCCCCGCCGTCGCGAGCATTGCACTGGCGATCGGCGCACGCTGGCTGTCTATCCAGACCATTTTTTTCGTTTCGAGATTCACGGCGTCGATGCGCCCCATCTTGCCATCGCTATCCGGCGGCATGCGCAAGTTGTAGCGAATGTCGAGGCCGCCCGCTGCAGTCTGCGCGGGATCGCGTGGCACCCACGTATAGTCCATGCAGGTTTCGGCGAGCGGCACGTACAGAATGTGCGTTCCCGGATCGTAGGAGGTGGCGGGCCAATTGCGCGCGCCGTTCGCATCCGGGCAGATGAAGTCAGTCTTATTGGCTGCGGGTTCGAACTTGGGGTTGATGTTCTTCTTGCCCGTTTTCGGATCAATTGAAGCGACCAGATTTTGCATCCCGAGATCTTTCGAGAACTCATACGTACCGTTGGTGCGGTCCACGGCGTCGAACAGCGCCATCTTGCCGCCGGAGACGACGAGATCGGTCGGCTTACCGTGCACCGGAAGCGTGATCAATAACTGCTCGAAGGCCCAATCGAGATCCCACACGTCGCGGTTCATGTGCTGGAAATACCATCCGAGCTTGCCGGTATCCGGATCGAGAGCCAGGGTGGATTCGGTGTAGAGCGCATCATTCGAATCACCCTGCGCAGTGTGCTGCTGCAACAACGTGCCTGCGTCATAGGTGTTGCCGGTGCCGAAATAGACTAAGTTCAGCTTCGGATCGTAGCTGCCGCCGGTCCAGACGGACGCGCCAAAGCGCTGGTCGACGGGAGCGCCGTTCCAACTGTCGCCACCCGGCTGCCCGGGACGCGCGATCGTGTTGAATCGCCAGACTTCATCGCCGGTCTGCGCGTCGAGACCCACGATGTAGCAACCGCCGCGCGGATTCATGATGCCAAGGCTTACGCCCATGATCACCTTGCCGTGGACGACAATCGGAGCGCCGTCCAACCGGAAATCATGATTCGAGTGCGCGTAGACTCCCGTGAGCGGCACGACGACCTCGTGGTCCCACAAGAGTTTGCCCGTTTTTGCGTTCAACGCGATCACGTGGCCGTCTGCCGTGGGAGCGAAGAGCTTGTCCTGGTAAATGGCGATGCCCCGCATGGTTGATTCGCGTCCGCCGATTAGCTGATCGCCCAGCGGCCGAACGTACTGCCACAGCAGATCGCCCTTTGCGCCATCCAATGCCTCAACCGTGCTGCCGCTTTCAATGAAGACAATGCCATCGTGGACGAGCGGCGTGATTTCGTCGGCGCTCAGCGGCAGCGCGCGGCTCCACGCAAGGCGCAGGTTGGTTACGTTTGCCTTTTTGATTTGTTCGAGAGGGCTGAAGCCCAACCCACTGTAGGTGCGCCGCCACATCAACCAGTCTGCGTCAGGCGGACGCTGGAGCACGCTGTCCGTCACTGGCGTAATTTTTTCGAGTTCGGCGGCGCGCTGCGCCATCACGGCTTTGTAAGTTGCGTCGCGATTGCCCGCGCCACCCGGTCCCCGCACGTCCGATTGAAAGGCCTGGGCTCCCTGCGGCGCCTGCGCGCCTTGCGCGCCCTGGGCACTCGCTCCGCTAAGTTCAGCCGCGGTGAGTTCCGTTGCACCTGGTGCGACACCGTTCGCCTGAAGAATGTAGGCTTGCAAATCGGCGTACGTTTGGCTGCCGAGTGTACCCTGGGCCGCCGGCGGCATCTTTTGAGTCATGTACGAAAAAAGCGCGCCAGGCGATTGCGCTCCCCATTTCTGCTGGAACGCTGCGCCCTTGAGCGCGGGGCCAAATTCGCCGTCGTCCAGGTTTGTGCCGTGGCACGATTCGCAGGAGTTGTTATAGGCCGTTTGCCCTCGCTCCGCTTGGCTCGCAGTGAAGCTGGGAGCGGGACCCGATTGGTAGAATTTCTGCGACTGAGCGAAAGAACAGATGCCAACGCCCGCGAAAATTAGCGCAGCCAGCGCCAGCTTTGGCAATCCAAACCGGTGCCTCGCGAACATGCGGTACGGGCGCCCGACGAACCTAATTGAAAGTGTCTTAGCTTTTGTCATTTGTGATGCCCCGACGGCGGGCGTAGTTTACTACCACCTGCCGAGATACATCACAAGAAGATGTCGGCGGCCACAGCGCATGTGGGTGAAGAGGTAAACGGCGGGGAAGGCGCACGAACCGTCGGATTAACCCACATTTGCCCGCGCACCGGGCTACCGCCCCACTCCCCCATCGTCCCGGTGGTCCCAAAATCCCGCGAGCACGATTCTTGACAAAATCTCATGTTAGAGAGATTCTACATTCCCGATGGATGCAGAGTCGATTAAGAGGTCCTTCGAGGATAGTGGTCTTCGCTGCACGCCGCAGCGTTACGCCGTAATGGCATTCTTGATCGAATGTAACAGACATCCCACCGCTGCGGAAATCTTCGAAGCCGTGAATCGCGTTGATCCGCGCTCTTCGAGGGCTACGACATATAACAATCTTCGGGATTTGGTGCAGGCGGGCTTGGTGCGTGAGGTAGCCGTCGAGGGCCGCGCCGCGCGATTCGATGCGAGAGGCATGCGACATCACCACTTCATCTGCGACCGCTGCGGCAATGTTGAGGACGTGAGGTGGTACCGCGTGCCCGGGCCTGCCTCGGGCTCTCTGGGTAAGCGGGTTCTTCGCGAATGCGAACTCATTTTTCGGGGGCTTTGCACGAAGTGCGCTTCGCGCCGCGCTTCCTGTTAACCATTAAAATCCTTGTTTCAGTCTGTCGCAAAAATTTCCGATTCATTCGAAGGAGCGTAAAAGATGGAGAAAGAACTCAAGGCAACAGCAGCGTCTGCTTCCGGCAGTTCAACCGAAGCGAAATGTCCCGTCGCTCACGGAGCGCACGCACGCAGCAACCGCGACTGGTGGCCCAACCAGTTGAATCTTCAGATTCTCAACCAACATGGGCCGCAATCCAACCCGATGAGCAAAGAATTCGATTACGCCAAGGAATTCAAGAGTCTCGACCTCAACGCCGTGATCAAGGATCTGCACGCGTTGATGACGGACTCACAGGATTGGTGGCCGGCCGATTTCGGCAATTATGGCGGCCTGATCATTCGCATGGCATGGCACAGCGCAGGCACTTACCGCATCGCGGACGGCCGCGGCGGCGCCGGTGGCGGCCAACAGCGCTTCGCTCCGCTGAATAGTTGGCCCGATAACGCGAACCTCGACAAGGCGCGCCGGTTGCTCTGGCCGATCAAACAAAAATATGGAAAGAAAATTTCGTGGGCCGACCTCTTTGTTCTCGCCGGCAACGTCGCCATGGAATCGATGGGCTTTAAGACTTTCGGCTTCGGCGGCGGCCGCGCGGATACATGGGAACCCGAAGAGCTTTACTGGGGCCCCGAAGGAACATGGCTCGGCGACGAACGCTACAGTGGCGAGCGCCAATTGCAGCAGCCCCTGGGCGCGGTCCAGATGGGGCTCATTTACGTCAATCCGGAAGGGCCCAACGGCAAACCCGACTTCATGGCCGCGGCCCACGACATCCGGGAGACCTTTGCGCGCATGGCCATGAATGACGAAGAAACCGTGGCGCTGATCGCCGGAGGCCACACTTTCGGCAAAACTCACGGCGCGGGCGATTCGTCGTTCGTCGGAGCGGCGCCTGAGGCCGCGCAAATCGAGGATCAGGGTCTCGGTTGGAAAAGCAAACATGGCAAGGGGTTCGGCGCAGACGCAATTACGGGAGGTCCGGAAGTAACTTGGAGCCAGACGCCGACGAAGTGGAGCAACAATTACTTCGAAAATCTTTTCAAATATGAATGGGAGCTGACCAAGAGTCCCGCCGGTGCGTATCAATGGAAAGCGAAGAACGCGCCCGCTAACATCCCGGATGCGCACGACCCATTAAAGAAGCATGTGCCGACGATGCTGACCACCGATCTCTCCCTTCGCTTTGACCCAATCTATGAAAAGATCTCGCGCCGCTTCTATGAACATCCCGATCAGTTCGCGGACGCATTTGCCCGCGCGTGGTTCAAGCTGACGCATCGCGATATGGGGCCAATCACGCGCTATCTGGGCCCGCTGGTGCCCAAGGAACAGCTCATTTGGCAAGACCCGGTTCCAGCCGTGAATCATCCGCTGATCGGTGAAGGTGATGTCGCGGCGCTGAAGGCCAAAATCCTCGCATCCGGCCTTTCCGTATCGCAGCTTGTTTCGGTTGCCTGGGCGTCGGCATCCACCTTCCGCGGTTCCGACAAGCGCGGTGGCGCCAATGGCGCGCGCATTCGCCTTGCGCCGCAGAAGGATTGGGAAGTGAACAATCCGGCGGAACTCGCAAAGGTGCTGCAGAAGCTCGAGGGGATTCAGAAGGAGTTCAACGCTTCCGCGAGCGGCGGCAAGAAAGTTTCGCTTGCTGACTTGATCGTCCTCGGCGGCGATGCGGCGATCGAGAAAGCCGCGAAAGATGCGGGCGTCGACGTGCAAATTCCCTTTGCTCCGGGCCGCACGGATGCGTCGCAGGAACAGACCGATGCTGCCTCGTTCGGTCCGCTCGAACCCAGAGCGGACGGGTTCCGCAACTACTACCGTGGCACGCAGCTCATGGCGCCGGAGGAAGCCTTGGTGGATCGGGCGCAGTTGCTGAGACTAACCGGCCCGGAGATGACCG
>JASHRI010000042.1 GCA_030037435.1 Candidatus Acidiferrales bacterium
TTCCGGTCTCCGTACATACCGGGTTGGGACTGCCACGGCCTGCCGATCGAAACTCAGGTGGAGAAAAAGCTCGGTGGCAAGACCAGCAAAGTAAGCGCAGCCGAATTTCGCCGGATGTGCCGCGAGTTTGCCGCCGTATACGTGGAGGATCACAAGCGCGAATTCAAGCGGCTCGGCGTGTTTGGCCAGTGGGATAAACCCTATCTCACGATGGATCCCCACGACGAAGCCACCATCGCTGGGGCGTTCATCGACTTCGTGGAGAAAGGCTACATCTATCGCGGACTGAAGCCGGTCTATTGGTGCACTCACGACCGGACGGCGCTTGCCGAAGCGGAAGTCGAATACGAAGACCACACCAGTCCTTCGATCTGGGTAAAATTCCCGGTTTTGGCTGGCCCGAAATCCAGCACTCTCGGCGAAGGCGTCAGCGCCATGATTTGGACCACAACTCCCTGGACCCTTCCCGCCAATCGCGCGCTCGCCTTCCATCCGGAGTTCGAATACGTCGTTGCCGAAACGCCCGTCGGCAAGCTGTTGATGGCTAAAGGACGAGTGAATGCACTCGCAGAAGAATTGAAAATCGAAGTCAGCGGCGTGCGTGGAGGTTGGAAGGGAAATGAATTCGAGGGCACGCGCTTTCAGCATCCATTTCTTGACCTAAGCGTTCCGGGAGTTCTTGCCGAATACGTTACGCTCGACCAGGGCACGGGAATTGTCCACACCGCTCCCGGCCATGGCGCTGACGATTTCCGCACTGGTCAAAGATACGGCCTCGAAGCCTACGCGCCCCAGGATGACGACGGCCGTTTCACGGAAGGTTTGCCGGAATACAAGGGCAAGACGGTGTGGGAAGCAAATCCTATCGTAATCGAGCTGCTGCGAAAGCGAGGCATGCTCGTGGGCGAGAGGAAGCTCGCTCACAGCTACCCGCACTGCTGGCGCTGCCACGACCCCGTGATCTTCCGTGCGACAGAGCAATGGTTCATCGGCCTCGACCACGACAATCTGCGCGGACGCGCCCTGGAGGAAGTCGGTCGCGTGAAATGGCTGCCGGAATGGGGCCGCGAGCGGATGAGCGAAATGCTCGCAGATCGCCCAGACTGGTGCATCTCGCGGCAGCGATTCTGGGGCGTACCGTTGATCGTCTTCTATTGCGACGCCTGCGGAAAGCAGCTGACGGATTACCATGCCCTGCGGAACGTGTTGCCGTTTTTCGAACGCGAAGGCGCCGATGCCTGGTATACGCACTCCGCGGAAGAATTGCTTCCGTCCGGAACGAAATGTGCGTGCGGCAGTTCGAAATGGCGAAAAGAGTCCGACATTTTGGACGTGTGGTTCGATTCGGGTTCCACGCATCTTGCCGTGCTGAGCGAAAAGGACGGCACCTGGCCCGCCGACGTTTACCTCGAAGGTCCCGATCAATTCCGCGGCTGGTTCCAGAGTTCGCTGCTCAACGGCGTCGGGATTCGCGGCCGCGCGCCCTACAAGCAGGTGGTCACGCACGGTTGGACGCTCGACGAAAAAGGCGCGCCGATGTCCAAGTCTCGCGGCAATGCCATGTACCCGAAAGAGATTTGCGAAAAGTGGGGCGCCGATTTGCTCCGTATCTGGGTGGTTTCCCAGGACTACACCGCGGACATGCACATTTCCGACGCGATGATGACGCAGCTCGCCGAAGCGTATCGCAAGATCCGCAATACGTTTCGCTTCGCGCTGTCGAACCTTTTCGATTTCGATCCTCAGGCTCACATCCTCGCCGATTCCGACCTCTGGGAAATCGATGCGTGGATGCTCCGCCGCACGGGAGCGCTCGTCGCCGAATGCCGCGAGTGGTATGCGAACTTCGAGTTCCATCGCGTTTATCATGCCCTGCACGATTTCTGCACCGTTGATTTGAGCGCGTTCTACTTCGATGTTTTGAAGGACCGGCTCTACACCTTTGCGCCCAATAATCGCGGGCGCCGCTCGGCTCAAACCGCCGTGTATCGCATTGCGGATGCTCTGGTCCGCTTGATCGCACCGATTCTCGCCTTTACGGCGGAAGAGGTGTGGAAGCATTTGCCGCGACTCGCATCCGATCCCGAAAGCGTCCATATGGCTTCTTTCCGCGTAGCCAAGCGGTTCGAGGATGCTTTCGATGGATCTCGTTCGAAGAATTGGGAACAACTCGCGAAAGTGCGTGAGGAGGTTTTGAAGGCTCTTGAGCAGGCGCGCGTGAGTAAAACGATCTCCGGATCGCTGGAGGCCCGCGTCACGCTCGGCGCGGACGGGAGTTTGTTGGCTTTGCTGCAGAAGTATGCCAAAAGCCTTCCGGCGCTATTTATCGTCTCGCAGGTAGAGATTGCTGGCGCCGATTTGGACGGCGCGACTCCGGCAACCAGCATGGAAGGCTTGCGAATTCGCGTGGAGCGTGCAAGCGGCAAAAAATGCGAGCGTTGCTGGAACTATTCGGTTCACGTCGGCGAAAGCGCTGACTACCCAACGTGGTGCGAGCGTTGCCTTGCCGCGCTCTCCGAAATTGAAAGCGGCGGCGGCATTGCGGGGAGCGTCACAACGTGATGGTTGCGCGGTCGCAGTCGGGATGGGTGCTTGCGGTTGTCGCAATTGCGGTGCTCGCGGCCGATCAGGCCACCAAATTTGCTGTCGACCGGTTCACTTTGCCCGGTTCCTACCGCGTTCTGGTGCCCGGCGTTTTGAATCTGGTGCATACGATGAATCCCGGCGTTGCATTCGGACTTTTCGCGGATTCCACCCTCTCATGGCGCGCACCAGTGCTAATCGTATTCTCAGTGGCGGTAATCGGCCTCATCATTTGGCTGTTGGCCAGCGGCAGGGCCGGCGGCTGGCTGGGTCAGTATGGCATGGCATTGATCCTGGGCGGCGCGGTGGGCAACGTGCTCGATCGAGTGTTGCGCCGCAGCGTCACCGACTTCATCGATGTTCACCTCGGCGACTACCACTGGTACACTTTTAATTTAGCTGACTCTGCAATCGTCGTGGGTGCCGTCCTGGTGATCCTGGAACTTCTGTGGGACGGTCGGCGGCACAGCCACGAACGGGCCTAGCGATGCATCCAGTCTTATTTCAACTCGGCCCCATCACCGTCTATAGCTATGGCGTACTCGCCGCCACGGCCTTTCTGCTCGCTCTCTGGCACGCGTATCGGCAGGCTCCCCGCGCGGGTCTCGATCCTCGCGAGATCTGGAATTTCGGTATCTACGGAATCATTGTGGCGCTTGTCGCTTCGAAGTTGTGGCTGATCTTCAGCGATTGGCACTACTACGTCACAAACCCCCGCGAAATTTTCAGCCTGGCCACCATCCAATCTGCTGGCGTCTACTACGGCGGCGTCGTCGGCGGGCTGGTATGGGTTGTGCTGTTCACGCATTTCAAAAAGATGCCCGCTCTCGCGGTTCTCGACGTTTGTGCTGCCGCCATCGCCTTGGGACATGGCGTGGCGCGCTTGGGATGTTTCGCGGCGGGCTGCTGCTACGGCAAGCCGACCTCGCTGCCCTGGGGAGTCACATTCACTAGTCCGGTGGCGGAACGTATCGCTGGTACGCCGCTGCACGTATCGCTTCATCCCACGCAACTCTATGAAGCCGGCGCCGAGTTCATCAACTTCCTTCTGCTGGTTTGGCTCGGGACGCGCCAGCGCTTTTCCGGACAATTGATCGGCGCCTATTTCATCCTCTATGGAATCGAGCGCGGCACGATCGAATTTTTTCGCGGCGATCCCGGCCGCACCTTAATGTTTCACGATACGGTGTCGCTGATGCAGTTCGTGAGCCTGGGGCTGATCGCGACTGGCGGCTTTTTGTGGTGGCGCGGACTGCGTGGCGCCGCTCCCATAGAACCGGCTGCGCCGGTTGCGGTGCGATCCGCATAGTCGTGGCGCCGGCTGCAGCGACGCAGCGCGAAGCGCTCGCCGCCGAACGTGGAATGCGCAATTCTCGATCCGTGTCCAATGAAACCCTACAGCTTGTGGTAGACGCCGACGATGCAGGGCAGCGCCTCGACCGGTATCTTGCGGCGACGCTTGAGCACCTGAGCCGCTCTCGCATCCAGTCGCTCATGGACGAAGGCCGCGTGCTCGTCGATGGCGCAGCATGCAAGCCATCGCATCGCGTGGAACCCGGCGAGGCTGTCACAATCGAGATTCCACCACCGCCTCCGGCGCGCGTGGCGCCGGAACCCATTCCGCTCGAGATTTTGTACCAGGACGCGGACGTCGCAGTAATCAACAAGCCTGCCGGAATGATTGTTCATCCAGGCGCGGGAGAAGATGCCGGCACGCTGGTCGCCGCTCTTCTCGATCGCTTCGGAGCCGAAGGGCTATCCACCGTCGGCGGGCCGCTGCGCCCCGGCATCGTTCACCGCCTCGACAAGGGAACATCGGGCGCGATCGTCATCGCCCGTAATGATGCCGCGCACCGAAAGCTCGTCGAGGAGTTTCGAGATCGCGAAGTCCGCAAGACATACCTTGCCTTGCTGCACGGAAAGATCAAGAGCGAAGCCGGCAAAATCGAGCTGCCTGTGGCGCGCGATTTGCGCCGTCGCTCGCGCATGACCGCCCGCCGCCGCGAAGGGCGGCCCGCTCGCACGGACTGGCGTGTGCGCCAGCGAATCGATCGATTCACCTTGATCGAAGCCGATTTGCACACCGGACGCACGCATCAAATCCGAGTTCATTTTTCCGCGCTCGGATGTCCCGTGGTCGGCGACACGCTATATGGCGCTCCGCGGCAGGAGCGCGCAGGCTCTGAGGTTCTACCGGAACTAGGCCGCAATTTCTTGCACGCCGTACGGCTCGCTTTTGCGCAGCCAATCACCGGCCGCCCGATCGAAGTTCGAGCTCCATTGCCTGCTGAACTCGCCGAATATTGCCGAGTATTGGCCCGGGCCACGAACGCCGACGCCGCCTCGATTGACGCTGCCCTGCGGGAGTTCCTATAATCACCTGGTGATACGCCCTCCGCGAAGACGCCGTTCCGCGAGGCCTCTGCAAGCCCTGCTAGTCCTTCTTGTTGCGTTCGCTATCGGTGCGACGCTCTCACTCGCGCGGCAGGCGCAGAATGCGCCGCCTCCCGCCACCGACGCTGGAGCTAGCTCACCGTCATCTCAGAGTTCTCCGGGCCAGAACGCGCCGCCCACAGCCCCGCAGGAGCCTCCGATCCGTGTGACTACGGGCTTGGTGCATCTTGTGGTTACGGTGACGGATAAGCATCACAATTTCATCACCGATCTCGACCGCAGCGACTTCAAGCTCGAGGAAGATGGCGTGCCGCAGCAGATTCGGTTCTTTGGCCGCGAGACGGATCTGCCGCTTCGGATCGCGCTGCTGCTTGATACTTCAAACAGCATCCGGCCCCGTCTGCAATTTGAGAAAGACGCGGCAGTCGATTTTCTGAACAAGGT
>JASHRI010000392.1 GCA_030037435.1 Candidatus Acidiferrales bacterium
GCCTGGTAGCCGGAGCAGTTCCATGCTTCGGCATCGAGTCGGATAACACCTGTCCCGGGTCACTCCCGACATTCAATGGCGAAGCAAATGTCGTCAGCTTGGTAGCCTCCAACGTCGGCAGCGTGCCCCTTTCAGCAGACCAAATGTTTCAGGCCGGATTCACGTGTAACGGCATGCGTGCCACTCCACCCAGTGCGGCAAATCCGGCCGGCACACCGCTTAGTTCTGGCGGCGTGGTCGGCGTCTGCCCGGCCGCGGCGTTCGCCTCGAACCTCGTAAAGATTCCGGGGCCGAATACTGAACAAGACGACAAAAACCCACCTCGAATCCAGCAGCGAAGTCTCTTCGATCTCGCGATCGGCGACGACAACCTCTTCCACGGAGACCGCTACAAGTGGAGCGTTCGTTTGACCGTGGTCAACCTCGCGAATGACTACGCGCTTTACAACTTCCTCTCGACGTTCAGTGGCACGCACTACGTCACACCGCGCACGGTGGCCGGCGAGATTGGATTCCATTTCTAAACGGACCCCATAGGGGGAAAGGCGGCGATTCACGCCTTTCCCCTGTGGGAAGACTCCACGAACGGCGCGAGGGAATGCACCATGAGAAGCATGACTCCGGCCCGCGTGCGAAGAATTCGCAAAACACTAGGATTCACGCAGGAGGATTTCGCTCGGATGCTGTGGGTCACCTACACCACGCTCAACCGCTGGGAAGCCGGATACGCCACCCCGACCGGAATGCACTTGCGTATCCTGCATCTGCTTGAGCGCAATTTAGGTCGACGATCCTTCAAGGCTGCGCTCCGCGACCCACGGGCGGTGGATCCCATGTTTCTACTCCACCGGCTCCTCGAACCCCTATACGGGCGGCGCGCCGCTCGCCAATAGCTCCGCCGGGGTTGCCACGGATGGCCGACGCATTCCTGCTACAATAAATCGCGGAGTTGGCCTGCGACGCAGGTGACGCTGCGAAAGCCTATTTGAACCAACACTGGATCCCAGGGCGCTCTTGTCGTCCTGCCCTTGTGCATGTCCTGTCCGGCTCGCCGGCTCGGGAAAGCCTGAAAGCAGGCGCGGGGTGCCCAACCTATTACGTGGGGTTCAGGGCCTAGCATCGCACGGCGAAGCGGACCGCTCCTCTTGTAAACGCCTCGCCACGCGCTGGCTCGCATCTCAGCGGAAAGAGTTCACACAAATTGCGAATCCTATTCATAGGTGACATCGTCGGCTCGCCAGGCCGCAAGATCGTTCACGACCGGCTGGCGGACATCCTCGCCCAGCGCGAGATCGACTTGTGCATCGTCAATTGCGAGAACACAGCCTCTGGTTTCGGAGTGACGCCCCGGCTTGCCGAAGAGCTATTTGCAGCGGGGGCCGATGTGCTTACCAGCGGAAACCACATTTGGAAGCGCCGAGAAATTCTTGACTATTTCCCGAGTCAGCCACGTTTGTTGCGCCCAGCTAATTTCCCGAATGGCTCGCCTGGCAGCGGACTCTACGTTGGCCGCGCCAAAAACGGCGCCGATTTCGCCGTCCTGAATCTCCAGGGCCGTACCTTCATGACGCCCATCGACGACCCATTTCGCGTGGCCACACATCAACTGGCAAAAGTCCCAGTTGGCGTGAAGGTGATCGTCGTCGACATGCATGCCGAAGCCACATCCGAAAAAGTCGCGATGGGCTGGCACCTCGACGGGAAGGTTTCCGCCGTCCTCGGGACCCACACCCATGTGCCCACCGCCGACTTTCGCGTGCTGCCGGGCGGCACGGCGTATATCACAGACGTGGGCATGACGGGGCCGCACGACTCCGTGATCGGCATGGAAAAACAGAGCATTCTCGAGCATTTTCTCGACACGACCATGCCCACCCGCTTTGTCGTCGCCGAGGGTGACGTGCAGATGAACTCGGTCCTGATCGACGCTGACGAGTCCACCGGCCACGCTCGGTCCATTGAGCGTCTCAATTTCCGCCTCGACTGACGCGTGCAGTACTTCTGCCTGATGAATGGCCAATGTGCGTGGGGAAGTGTCGCGCAAGGCCTAGTTCGCGGACCCCTGTTGAAATGGTGCCTGTGGAAAACTCGCGCTTAGTCGCGTGCAATCGAATGGGCTATTGGACGCGGTTTTTCAGACGTTTTCAGGCAATTTTTGCCAAGATTTGTGCGCAATTTCAGCTGTGGAAAAGCTGTGAGTTCTGTGTGGAGCATCGCGGATAACTTTGCATACTTTTCTCTTGCCCCCCGCGTTGCGTTTAGGCAGAATCCCGGCTCACGTATTCTCGCTATCGGAGAGAAGAACGGGCGTTCGGGCGAGGCCGAACTCACCCCTCGCCCTATGGCAGTTTCGGGGCCTGACCGTATAAACCAGCACAAAGTCCCGTGCGCAGGCATGGGGATTTCCACAGCATTTCCACACCAGTGGAAATTGCAGCAGGGATTGATTGCGCGATGAATCTTTGGGATAAGGTCCTGCAACACGCCGAGCGACGGGTCAACCCTCACAGTTTCGCCACTTGGTTTCGCCCCACCCGCCAGGAACGCGCAGAGGAAGGCCGTTTGATCATCCGCGTTCCAGCCCGCGTTTTCTGCAAGCGCCTTACGGAGACGTACGGCGAGCTCTTGCAGGCCGTTCTGGCGGAAATCGGACGGCCCGAGGTGGCGCTGGAGTTCATTTGCGTCGAAGCCGAGTCACCGGCGGCAAATGCCCAGCCGGCGGCGCAGGCCAAACTTGATTTCGACGCTTCAAATACGCTGCTCAATCCGCGCTACACGTTTGATCGTTTCATCGTCGGCTCATCGAATCAATTTGCGCACGCTGCGGCAGTCGCGGTGGCCGAGCAACCATCGAAAGCTTACAACCCGCTCTTCCTATATGGTGGGGTGGGGCTCGGCAAGACACACCTGATGCAGGCAATCGGACATGCGCTAAAGCGCCGCAATCCCGCGCTGCGCTTGATATATGTGAGCGCGGAAAAATTCACCAACGAAGTGATCGCTTCGATCCGCTTCGAGCGCATGGCCGCGTTTCGCGACCGCTTCCGCAATATGGACGTGCTGATGGTGGACGATATTCAGTTCATCGCCCGCGCCGAGCGGACCCAGGAAGAATTTTTTCACACCTTCAACGAGCTCTACGACCGGCAGAAACAGATCGTCATCTCGTCGGACTGCCCCCCGAAGGAGATTTCAGCCATCGAGGAACGCCTGCGCTCTCGGTTTGAATGGGGCCTCATCGCCGACATCCAGATGCCGGACCTTGAAACGAAGATCGCAATTCTGCAAAAAAAGGCAGAAAGCGAACAGGTCCATTTGCCAGAGGACGTGGCGGAGTTCATCGCTCGCTCGATCAAATCCAACATTCGTGAGCTTGAGGGCGCGCTGATTCGTCTGGTAGCTTTTGCCTCGCTCACCGGCGCCGAGATCAACCAGACCACTGCCCAGCAGGTGCTGAAGAATATCATCGAGACACAGGAAAAAAAGGTCACCATCGACCAGATCCAGCGGCGCGTGGGAGAGGATTTCGGTCTCCGCGCGCAAGACCTAAAAGTTCGCAGCAACTCGAAGATGATCGCCTTCCCCCGCCAGGTGGCCATGTACATGGTCAAGCAGCTCACCTCCGCTTCGCTGCCGGAAATTGGCAAGCAGTTTGGCGGCAAACACCACACCACCGTGCTGCATTCGATCAACAAGATTGAGGCGCTGCGTCAGGTCGATAAAGAATTGAACAAGCGCATCAACAGGCTACTCGATTCATTTGGCTAGAGTTCGGGGCAGGTACCCGGCTGGGCGCCCCACGCCACTGTGGATGTCCTGTGGAAGACGTCCTAAGCTATCGCCCAGCCGGGATTTTTCTGCCGGTTGTTCACAGGCGCACAGAGAAATTCACAAGTTCTCTGACTCGCTAAGCTCCGTGATTGCTGATGCTTCAAGCGCTTTCCGCAGATTCCACAACTGCGGCGGCGACGGCGGTTTTTCTTTAACGAAATTAAAAAAAGAAGTACAGTAGCCGGAACAAAAACATGAGCCCTGATACCAGCGCAAGGACCGCATACGAAATGGAATTCAGCGTAAAGAAATACGATCTACTCGAAGAACTGTCCATGACGCAAGGTGTGGTCGAGCGCAAAACCACGATTCCCATTCTTTCGAATATTCTTTGCGAAGCCAGCGGCAATCGCTTGACGATAACGGCCACTGATCTTGAATTGAGCGTTCGGACTTCGTGCGAAGCGAAAGTAAAAAGCGACGGCGCGGGCACGATCCCGGCAAAGAAACTTCTCGAGCTGGTCCGCTTGCTGCCCGATGGCGAGATTCGTTTCAAGCTACTCGAAAATCATTGGGTGCAGGTTACTTCCGACCGCAAGCATTACAAATTGGTCGGGATGTCGAAAGATAATTTCCCACAGCTTCCGAGCTTTCCGCACGCCCTAGTAAAGATTCCGGCGAAATTACTCGCCAACGCCATCGCCAAGACTACTTTTGCGATTTCACTGGAAGAATCTCGCTACACGCTCAACGGCGCGCTCTTGGTGCTCAAGCCCGCGTCGCTGACGATGGTCGCGACGGAT
>JASHRI010000393.1 GCA_030037435.1 Candidatus Acidiferrales bacterium
GCGGGCGCTCCCTCGCGGTGCCGGATGAGAGGTCCCTTAGCTTCTGGTTCAAGCTCCAGGCGGCAGAAGAGTAAGGCCGAACGGTCGCGCCAGTTCGACCAGTTGAGCCGGATTAGGAGGCGGCGAACATCTTGCTACTGCCAAGAAATACTCATCTAATCCGCCGGGAACGATGACGCATAGCAAACGGCTGGGCGCAGAGGCCACGTTGCGGAAACCGTGTGGGACGTGGCGCGGCAGGATCGCCGAGGCGCCAGTGGATAGGGTCCGCCGCTCGTCGCCGACGTGCAACTCGTAGGTACCTTCGAGGATAAAAATAATCTCATCTTCACGTGAATGGATGTGACGGGGAGGCCCCCAACCAGGGGGCGTAACCTGCTCGATCACGGTATATCGCCCTGCGGTAGCGGCGGCGGTGGCGATCAAATGCATTGTGGTGCCGAGCATCATGACGGCATGAACATTATCGGCATCCGTCAGAATCGGACGAAACGCCGGCTCGACGAGATTAGCCATTGCCTCGAAGCCTCTTTTGGGTTCGCTCATCTTTTGTCCTTTCAACGGTCAAAATAAGTGCTTACGCATTGCCCTGCATGGGCGGTGGAGGTGGCGCTGGCGTCAATCCATGCCTGCGCATGATTTCCACCATTCGTACGCGATCTGGAGGCCCGCCAGCCGACGCGTTGATGGCCTCGGCGACCTCGCGGAAATACTGCGAGCCGATTGCGGCAGGCGTAACCACGCAGAGCGCCTTCGCGTCGTGCTTCCCATTGTTGTCAAAGCGGTGAACGGCGCCGCGCGGAATACAGAGCGCCTGTCCCGGCGCAACATCGATTTGCCGCCCGCTCACAGTCCACGTCAGCACTCCGCTGATGCCGTAGATGGTCTCTTCATAATGGTTATGGCTGTGAGCCGGACCCGCCAGGCGCTGCGCGGTGGGAACCACAACTTCAAATGCCGCGATGCTGCCGTTCGAATTCTCTCCTGTAATCAGAAAATGAACCGTGAGTGGCCCCAGGCGGATGATTTCCTCGGAAGGATTGACGTGGAGACCGACTGTTTGCTGTGCCATGTTATTCCTCATTAGGGTGCTAAGTATCACTCTCAAGAATTCTCGTGGCGTCCAGGCTGTGCGAGGTCAGATTGAGCACTGACCAGCCCCTGCGCAGTGCTTGGACATTTTATTGAACCGCGCCACTGAGCTGGCGCCTGATATCCTGGAAGTCGACCTGGTCCCAGCGTTCAGCCAGCTTGCCATCGACAAATCGGTTGCGGGCCTGGACACGAAGGCGGATCTTACGTCCTGTCGCGGGTATACCCAGGAACGGCTCTCTTGTGTGCGTTGCGGTCATCTGCAGATCGGCTTCTATGATGTTGTCTCCCTCAAAGCGTACGGCGCTGATCAAAATGTGTTCATCGGGTGCGGCCGCATTAACTTGTCGCCGGAATACCTTGATTCCTTCCGGTCCGCGCGGGAGTCCGATTGCTTCGAGCTCATGAAAGCGGGCGTCGGAGGTCACAACACGATCAATCGCAGATGGATCTGCCGCGAGGATCGTCTCCAGAAAGTGGCAATATTGTCTCAGGAGTTGGGACTTTGGGGTATCGGCTTCCAGAATGACGCTGACCGTCGGAGCGAGCTCGACACTGTGGCGCAAGAGCTGCGGACATCATGGGTTCCTCCCTGGAACGAGAGTAAATTCTATTTACTGTGCTACACTGTAAACTCCATTTACCGAGGATGTCAAGCAAAAATGGTGCGACCAACGGTGAAGACCAAAGACATGCTCATTGGAGCATTGCTGCGCGTTCCGGGGCAGGCGATCCAACGGCGCATCATCAAAGAGCTTAACGCCGCAGGATTCGAGGAACTCCGCATGCCGCACATGGCAGTGTTGCAATTTCCCGGGCCGGATGGGGTCCGCCCTGGGACGCTCGCCGAGCGCGCTGGCATCACAAAACAGGCCATGAACCAATTACTTCGCAGCCTGGAATCGTTGGGATATATCGTTCGGTCGGACTCACCCGAAATTGGGCGAGCACGAATTATCCAACTCACGAAAAAAGGACACGCAGCCTATGCAAAAATCCAGGATATTCTTCGCACCGTTGAGCGTGAGTGGAGTGATGAGCTTGGGCCGAACCGTTTCGCACAGCTAAAGGCGTTGCTGTTTCGCGTGTGGGAGAGCCCTCTGGTCCGCTAGGGGGGTGAAGGCGAAAATCGGCTACAAGCTGACGAGGACCACGCCGACGAATATCAGGGCGATGCCGAGCCACTGTGTGCGCCCCATCCGTTCGCGTAGGAAGATCCAGGACAACAGCACGGTGACGGCGCCGTAGAGAGAAGCAAGCACGCTGACGACCGACACATGGCCCAGGCCGAGGCCAACGTCGGTGGCAACGAACGCCGTCGTGTCCATCACGCCCACGGCCGCGAGCAGCCACCAGATCGAACCCCGCGGAAGCCGCAGGCTCTGCTTCACAGGAGCCGCGGCGAGCAACAAAACGACGAATGTAGAAAGACGGATCACCCATACCGAAAATGGGCCTCCAACCAGCGGAACAACGTGAAACCCCAGCCACCAGAACATGAATCCGAAGCCGGCGGCCGCACCGATGGCCCAGCCCACACCCTTCGATAAGCGCGGCTTTGGTTGCGGTGCACTTTCGGTCGCGAATGCCTGTTGATCCGAAGATGGCGTGAAAGAAATGGCAGCTAAGATCACGCCGACGAACGTGATTGCGATGCCGGGACCGCGAAGGCCATGAAGGCGTTCGCCGCTGAGCAACGCGAGCACGACCGTGAGAGCAGGATACGCAGAAGACACCGGGCCGACCACGGTCATCATGCCGGTTTCGAGCGAATGATAGAAGGAAAGCGAAGCGGCTGCGTTGAGAAGCCCGGCGAAAACGGCGAATATCCAGGCGCGCCAACCCCACGCAAGGCCGTGTGCGAAGCCGCCCGTCCGCCAGATGTAGAGGGTGAGGGCGGCAGATCCGAAGAGCTGCATGATCATCAGCGTGCGGTAAGCGCCGATTCGGCGCGAGGCAAATCGCGCGGTGAAGTCCGCGACACCCCAGCAAACTGCGGCCGTCAGTCCGAGGACAATTTCCAAGTGGAAGCTTCTCCGTGAGAGGAGATGCTACGACGATTTCGACTTTCGGGGAGGCTCAAGGCCGAGAACGGCCATCACTTTCTGCAAATCTTTCCAGACTTCGCTTTTCGTGGGCGGATTACGCAGCAAATAGGCCGGATGATAGGTGGCGATTAATTTCGAGCCGTGAAAATCGAACCACTCGCCGCGGTAGCGAGAGATGCCCTGATTCGTGTTGAGAAGCGTCTGAGCCGAACACGCGCCGAGACAGCAGATGACCTTCGGCTGAATCACGCCGAGCTGGCGAAGAAGATAGGGCGAGCAGGTGGCGATTTCGTCGCGCTCAGGCAGGCGATTTTCGGGCGGCCGGCATTTGACCACGTTGCAGATGTAAACGTCCTGCCGGCGCAGGCCCATGGCCTCAATCATTTGGGTAAGCAATTTCCCGGCGCGGCCGACGAATGGCTCGCCTTGAACGTCTTCGTCATGGCCTGGACCTTCGCCGACGAAGACGAGTTGCGCTTTGGGACTTCCTACGCCGAATACGATGTGAGTGCGCGCCTTGTGCAGCTTGCAGCGGGTGCAATTGGGGCCGATATCGTCGAGTATGCGGGCGAGAGAATCATTTTCGATGCGCTCCTCGAAAAGCGAAGGCCCCGACACTTGCGGAGTGAACGCGGATGCAGCCGTAGGCTTTTGCGGAATAGGCGGCTCAGGAGCGCGGCGCGGTGCGACGGCGGCGATCGACGGGGCTGTAGCAGCAGACGAAACTGGCGCGGGCACAGATTCCGCTGCGCGCGAATCGGAAAATGGCCCAACGTCCGGCGTCGATTGCGGTGCGCGGTCGAGGTAAAACGGGCCGAGGCCGAGATCGTCTGCGTAGCGAAGCCAAGCTTCCAGATGTGGTCGTTCTGGTGAATCCACTTGTCGCCTCAAAAAGTAGCGGACGGTTCTTTTATCTTACCGGAGCAGGGGTGTCAATGCGCGAATCGAGGATCTAGCGCTTGTTGATTTCCAGAGCGTGATCGAGGATGCAGCTGGCGACTTCGAGCTTGGTTAGTTTGGGAAGCGGGATTTCGCGACCGTCGCGGAGAAACAGAGTGACGACGTTGGTATCCGCGTCGAAGCCGGCGCCTTCCTGCGTCACGTCGTTGGCGACGATCATGTCCGCGCCCTTGCGCGCGAGTTTTGCGCGGGCATGTTCGGCAAGGTGGTCGGTCTCAGCGGCGAAGCCTACCAGCACGCG
>JASHRI010000394.1 GCA_030037435.1 Candidatus Acidiferrales bacterium
CTAGACCGACACCAGTTACGACAACCCGGCGATTCAACGAATGCATCTCCTGTTCGGAATTGGACGGCTCAGCGGTCTACTTGCTTGCTTTGGCGTGCTTATCGATGTACTCGATCGCGTCTTTCACCGTAGCAATTTTTTCGGCATCCTCATCCGGAATTTCGATGCCGAACGCTTCTTCGAAGGCCATCACCAGCTCGACCGTGTCGAGCGAGTCGGCCCCGAGGTCGTCTACGAACGAAGCGCTGGGAGTCACTTCGCCTGCATCCACGCCGAGCTGCTCGACGATAATCTGCTTCACGCGTTCTTCGACGCTGGCCATGCTGATTGTTCCTCCGATGTCGGCCGCTTGAGGCCCCCGAGGCCGTACCACAGGCGGGAGCCGCGCCCCGAAATGATCTTGCCCATTCTATGCGTGGTAAATGGCTGGGTCAACCTTTGCCGTGTTTCGTGCGCTGCCGCAACCTCATTTGTTGCTTGGCAAGGCGAAGCCTAGCCCATGTGCATGCCGCCGTTGACGTCGAGCACCTGACCCGTAATGTAGGCGGCTTCGTCACTGGCGAGGAAGATGATGGCAGAGGCGACGTCACGGTCCTTGCCGAACCGGCCCAGCGGGATCAACGACTTCATTTTGTCCTTCAGTTCCTGCGGGAGCGGATCGGTCATGGGCGTTTCAATAAAGCCGGGAGCGACGGCATTGACGGTGATGCTGCGAGAAGCGACTTCGACAGCGATGGCGCGCGTGAGGCCGATGAGGCCGGCTTTCGAAGCGACGTAGTTGGCCTGACCCGCATTGCCTGTTTCTGCGACAACCGAAGTGATGTTGATGATGCGCCCCGAGCGCTGCTTGAGCATCGCGCCAAGAGCCTGCTGGATGCAAAGATGCGCGCCAGTCAGGTTGGTGCGCAGCACCGCGTCCCAGTCGTCGAGCTTCATGCGAAGGGCGAGGGTATCTCGGGTGATGGCGGCATTGTTGACGAGAATATCCAGGCGGCCAAATTTCGAGAGTATTTGCTGAAAACCAGCTTTCACTTGATCCGCGTTGGCCACATCCATAGGAACCGCCAGCGATTCGCCTCCCGCGGAGGAAATTTCTAAAACCAGCGCGCCGAGCTTGTCGGCGCTGCGTGCGGCGACAGCGATCTTCGCGCCCGCCTCGGCAAGCGCAAGAGACGTGGTGCGGCCAATGCCCTGCGACGCGCCAGTTACAAGAGCGACTTTATCCTTGAGGGAGAACATGGTTGTTGAAGCTATCGCAGGATGCGATGCCACGCAAGTTGGAACAGGCTCGAGAGAACGCTTTCAGAGAAGCGAAATTCGACGCAAAAGGTGTCATCCGGCGTCGGAAGCTTCGGAGCGGGCGGCCGCGATTTTGTCGAGCGTCGATTGGAGGCTGGCCGCGTCTTCGACGTTGAAGCAGCGCACGGAGCGGTCGATCTGGCGCAACAGCCCCGAGAGGACCTTTCCGGGGCCCACCTCGACGAAGATCGAAACGCCGCTATCGATCATTTCGCGCACGCAATCTAGCCAGCGGACAGGTTGCGTGACCTGGCGGATCAGCGCGTCGCGGGCTTCATCGCCAGAGGCAATAGTCTCTGCATCCACATTGGTGATAACTGGGAACCTCAGATTGTTGAATTGCGTGGCGCGCAAATCGGGTTCGAGGCGCTGCTGCGCTGGGGCCATGAGAGCGCAATGGAATGGTGCCGAAACAGAGAGCATCACGGCCCGCTTGGCGCCCGACTGCGAAGCGATTTCAACGGCACGCTTTACCGCCGCCGCGTGCCCGGAAATCGCGATTTGATCGGGTGAATTCAAGTTCGCGGGCGACACCACCTCACCCTGTGCCGCTTTTCGGCATACTTCGAGCACGTCGGCGGGTGAAAGTCCCATGATCGCGGCCATGGCGCCCTCACCCGCAGGAACGGCTTCCTGCATGTAGCGGCCCCGGCTGCGAAGCAGCTTTACGGCAGGCGTGAAATCAAGCCCGCCCGCTGCCACCAAGGCGGAGTATTCGCCGAGGCTGTGTCCGGCGGCGAAACCGGGTGTGATGCCGCGACTCTCAAGCGCGCGGTAGGCTGCGACGGATACGGCGAGAATCGCCGGTTGGGTATTTTCGGTGAGCCGCAGGGCGTCTTCAGAACCTTCAAAACAAAGTTTTGAGATCGAGAATCCCAGTGCGGCGTCCGCCTGTTCGAAGACAGCGCGGGATTCCGGAAAGTTTTCGGCTAAATCTCGGCCCATGCCCGGATATTGCGAAGCTTGGCCGGGAAACAAAAATGCGAGCTTACTCATGGCAATGGCGGTCCATCCCGCTCAACCGCGGGCAGCAATCGCAGCCGCACTGGAAAGCTCCTGTTCGATTTTCTCGTTCACCCGCGAATGGCAGAGCTCGGCGGCCACACGGATGGCGTTCTTGATGGCATTCGCGTTGGAGCGGCCGTGACCGATGATCGTGATGCCGCGAACGCCTAGAAGCGGTGCGCCGCCGTATTCGGAATAATCGGTACGCTTGCGGAAATCGTCAAATGCACGCTTGGAAAGCGCGTAGCCGAGCTGCGACGTGAGGCTGCTTTTGATGGATTTTTTCAGCATGCCGCCGAGATGCTCGGCGAGGCCTTCGCTGAGTTTGAGGGCGATATTGCCGATGAAACCGTCGCAAACAATCACTTCCACGTTGCCACGAAACATGTCGCGGCCTTCGATGTTCCCCGTGAAATTCAGAGAAGTGTGCTTAAGGCGATTCGCCGCCTCGCGTGTCAATTCGTTGCCTTTGGTTTCTTCCTCGCCGATGGACAGCAGTGCGACGCGCGGCCGGCGAATGCCCCAAATCGCGCGATAGTAGATCTCTCCCATCACGGCGAACTGTTCGAGATGCTCGGGTTTTGAGTCCACGTTGGCGCCAACATCGAGGATCACAGAAACTTTTTCCTTCATGTTGGGAAACGTCCACGCCAGCGCCGGGCGGTCCACCGAAGAAAGCGTGCCGATCACGAACCGAGCGACGGTCATGACCGCGCCGGTGTTGCCCGCGCTAACCATGGCCTCGGCGCTTCCATCATGGACAAGTCGCGCGGCCACATGCAGCGAGCTGTCTTTTTTGCGCCGAAAGGCATGTGACGGCGAATCGTTCATCGTGACGACTTCGGTCGCGTTGACGATCTGAATCGGCAGATCACGATGCTTGTGGCGATCGAGTTCCTGGCGCAACGCCCCTTCGGCGCCCACCAGAAGAATGCGCACGTCGAGCGACCGCGCGGCAAGGATAGCGCCTTCAACCTCTGCACGAGGCGCATGGTCACCGCCCATGGCATCGAGAGCAATGGTCGTCATCGAATCACCAACTCGGAATGAAAGGCGAGGGAAACTTAGGCCGACTTGGCCTCGGTGTCAATTACTTCGCGACCATTGTAATAGCCGCACTTGGGACACGCCCGATGGGGCAGCTTCTTCTCGTGGCAATTGGGGCATTCGGCCAGCGACAGGGGACGGAGATGGTCGTGGGCGCGCCGATTGGACGTACGCCGCTTGGAGTGGCGACGCTTTGGATTTGGCATTGGAGCTCCTCGTGACAGGCCGCGATTCAAGACGGCCAGCGTGAAAGGAAATAGTGTAGCGTCTTATTGCTTTTTGAACCAGTCCTGCTTCAACCGCGCGAGTGGCGCGAGCCGGGGATCGGAGCCGCTCTTCTCGCAGCGGCAATCCTCGTTGTTGAGGTTGGCTCCGCAGTGCGGACAAAGACCCCGGCAATCGCTTGAGCAGATCACTTTCATAGGCAACGCGAGATTGACCTGTTCGGCGAGGACGTCGGCCAGAAAGAGGCCATCACCCTCGAAAAAGCCGATCTCGGTATCGTCAAGCTGCAGATGCACTTCCTCGTCGCGGGAGATGGAAATCATAGGACGGTAGAAGAGGTCGAAATCGCGGCTGATTTCCTCCAAAACTGTATCAAGGCAGCGGGCGCAGACCAGCTCGACGCGCGTGTGCAGATTTCCGAAAAGGCGAATCTGCCCGTCCACAAGTTCCGCAGTTGCACGGACTTCCAGGGGTTCAACCTGCCGAAAGTCGCCAGAATGGAAGTCGAGGGTACCCGGGGCGTAGCTCTTCCGGATACGGGTTTTGCGGAGCGCGAGTTCGTTAACGTCAATAAACATTTTTGGGCGTTTTTCGCACGCGTGAAGCTCATTATAGGACTCGCGACGGGCATGTCAAGAAACCCTCCCGCGCGAGGTTCCGCGATGATACGCGTCGGAACAGCCTGAGCGATGCGCTCGGCAAATATCAGGCGGGCGAGGCCGCCGCGCCGAGTAGTTCACGGCATTGGCGGAGCAGAAAGTGATCGGTCATTCCGGCGATGTAGTCGCAGACAACCTGATGACGAGCCTCGTGTTGGGCCAGGTCGGCGTGGTAGCGCGGCATGCGGTCAGGATGGTCGAGGTAAAAACAGAAAAGCGCGTCGAGGGCAGCGACAGAACGATCGCGATCCTCCGCGATGGCGGGATCAGAATAGAGATGTTGGTTGAGGAACTTTTTCAGGGAGGCGTTGTCGCGGCCGGCTTGCTGCGAAAATCCGGCGAGCCTTTCTGCCTGACGCCGAACGTCCTCGACATTTTCAACGCCGCTCGCTTCCACCTCTCGCCGAGTGTTCTCGATCAGGTCGGTCGCCAGACGATCGAGGACGCGCTTGAGCGCCTCGTTGAATTTGAGTTGATGTCGTCCGTGGGGATGGCGGCGATCGACCTCCGCAAAAGCAGCATCAAAGAGCGGGACTTCAGCGCGCAAACGATCCAAATCGAGAAGATGGGCTTCGAAGGCATCATCCAGGTCGGCGGTGTTGTAAGCGATTTCGTCGACGAGGTCGATGATCTGGGCCTCTAGCGGCGGGCGTTCGTCGAGCAAATATTCCCGCAGCTCGGGAAACTGATCCGCCGAATAGTCGCGCGAGTGTTTGATGATGCCTTCGCGCGCTTCGAAAGTGAGATTCAAGCCTGGAAAATCGAGATAGCGCTGCTCGAACTGCTCGACGATGCGCAGGGCGTGTAAATTGTGATCGAAACGTCCGCCATTTTCGCGCATGCGCGCGTCGAGACGGTGTTCACCGGCGTGGCCGAACGGCGGATGCCCGATGTCGTGGACCAAGGCGAGCGCCTCCGCGAGCTCCGCATTGATGTGCAGCGCGCCCGCCACGGTGCGAGCGATTTGCGCGACTTCCAGGGTGTGAGTGAGCCGATTGCGAAAGTGATCGGAGAACCGCATGGTGAAGACCTGGGTCTTTGCTTCGAGGCGCCGGAACGCCCGGGAATGAATCACGCGATCGCGATCGCGTGCGTAGTCCGTGCGATAAGGATGCGGAGGCTCGGGATAGCGCCGGCCGCGCGACCGCCGCACATCCATGGCGTAGGATTCCAGCGGCATCGCTGCCATTCTATTGCATCGGGCTGGACCTCGGCTACTTTCCGCACAAGTGAAACGGCGCCGGACGCTGCTATGATCGCCGGATGATTTCCGAGGAATCCATCCTCAGGAAACTGCGAAGGATCTGTCTCCGTCTGCAGGATGCTGAGGAGACAGTCAGTTTTGGCCATCCCACGTTTCGCGTGCGCGGCGGGAAAATTTTTGCTGTGCTCGAAACGTACAAAAACGAGCTGGGCATCTGCGTGAACGTGGGAAAGCTCATGCAGGGCATCTTTCTCGACGACCCGCGGTTCTTCCGCACACCGTACGTTGGAAGGCACGGATGGGTGACGCTGCGAGTTTACGCTGCGCCGCTCAATTGGAAGGAAATCGCAGAACTCGTGAAGGGAAGTTATCTCCTAGCTGCAACGAGGCCCGCAAAGAAATAGGGACGCAGCGCGAAACGCCCCCAAGAATTGAGGGATTGAAGACCGCAGGTAATCAGGAGTGAATCAGGACTTGCTGGGAAGAAGGGCGAGGGCCTGGTCAGCTTGTTCGGCGATTGGAGTATCGGGATATTCGGATTTAATCTGCCCGTAGATCGTGGCAGCTCGTGACGGATCCTTATCGCGGTAGTGATTCGCAAGGCCAAGCATTGCCACCGGTTTGGGCGCAAGGACCGATGGTTTGTCGATCAACTGCTGGTAAAGCTTGGCAGCTTCGTCGCCCTGGCCGATACGATCGTCAAGGCCGGCGAGTTCGAGCTTAGCCATCGCAGCTACTTCGGGATCTTTGCTATTGGCGAGATCTTGGAGCGCTTTCCTTGCCTGATCGTTCTTATTGAGTTTTTCGAGGGATAGGGCCTCGTAATAGCGGCCCAGCTGACCGGCGCGAGTGCGCGGATATTTTGACGCCAAGGTGGAAAAACTTAGTTCCGCGGCGGCGTATTTTTTGGCGTCGTCCGAGTAGGTGACTGCGCCCGGCGTTGGAGGAGTTCCAACCGGCGCCTGAAAAATTTTCATGGCGGCATCGAAAGCGGCGCCCGATCCAGCGGCCTGACGCGCGGCGTAAGCTCTCCAGCCATAGAAGCTCAAGACTCCAACAAGAACCACGATCAGCAGGTAAAGCGTAAGCTGCTGGTGGGAGAGTACGGCTTCGGCGCCGTGCGCGAGGGTCTCGCGTACTTCGTCCTTCTTCAGTTCTTTGCGGGAAAGTTGCGCCACTACCGCACTCCGTGGAAATTTGCTTGAAGCAGAATGGTATCACAGTCCCGTGTAGACGCGAACTGACGCTTGTACAGACGACGAAAAGACTCGGCCATTTGGAACGGCGTCGCCAAGGTCTTGCGGCGGGCACCTGCATTCGTTAGTGCACCGAGGTGGTCTATTGACGCAGAGTCGGAGGTTCGGGAACGGCTTCGCCGTCCTTACGAGGATCGGAAGCGCCATAATTCACGCCGCTTTTAGAATCGCGCTCGACGGCTTGGCCGCCGCCCATCGTGGCGGAGTAGTCGCCAAGCACATCGATCTGATGACCACGCGCGGTTAGCGTGCTGCGAACGTTTTCCGGAATCCGATCCTCCATTGCAACGTCGCAACCATCAAAGGTCATTTTCGTAAACCGTGGCGACTCCATC
>JASHRI010000395.1 GCA_030037435.1 Candidatus Acidiferrales bacterium
TGCATCATCCCGCTCGCATCGCGCACCGCCACGTGAAACACGGGCCCGCGGCCTCGTCTGAATCGCACCGTGGCCCCGCCGCCTCCCGTCACTTCCGCCAGAATCGTATGCACCTGCCCGGGCACGATCTCGGCAATCGGCGTGAAGCGGATGCGATCTTCGTAACGAAATGGCAGATAGCCTAAAAGATCAGCCACGGTCGAGATGCCGCGTTCCTCGAGCGTGGCCGCCCGCTGCGGTCCGACACCCCGCAAATACTTCACCGAATTACTCAGCGCGATCGTCATCTGTGTGGCATTTCATATGTATGATGGACGAAACGTTCTCGAAGGCGAGATATTCAGACTACTTTCCATCTACGGAAAAGGCCAACAGGACATTGCCCGGCGCGCTACCCTGAAAAAAATATCCGGAATTCACGTACAGCATCCCGCCTGTGACCACGGCACCCGGCCCGTCAATCGAGCCGCCGCGCGCCTTGACTCCATTCACCGTTTTGTATTCCCGTTCTGTGTCGACGTCCCATACGATATGACCGTCCGTCGCTGAATACGCCCGCAAATGCCCGTCGACCCCGCCCGAAAATACAATGCCGGGAATGGCGGTCACCGCCGCTGATTGCGCCGGGCTGCATCCGGGCTTTTCGCAGTCGGGGTGCGGCGCGTGCCACACCAGCTCACCCGTATCGAGCCGCAGCGCAAAGATTCCGCCGCCGATCTTCGGATCGAGTTCGTACGGCACGCCGAAAACGGATGCTCGTCCTGCCGCCGATCCAGGGGGCGCCGCGCGCCGCACCACATCCGATACCGCCACGTACACATTCTCCGCGTCCGCTGCCGAGCCCCATTGCACTCCGCCGAGCGTACCTCCATGCCCCACGCGCCTTTGCCACAGCAATGCACCGCCGTGGTCCGGATCAACCGCCGAAACGACTCCCGATTTTTGTCCCGCGATCAGCGCCCGCCGGCCATTCGCTAGGTTCACCAAAATCGCGGACGACCCAAAATCGAAATCCGGCCCCTTCGACGCCGGACAGTTTACTCGCTTATCAACTGGCAGATCGCAGTCCACATTGTACGCATCGTGTTTCGTGATCTGGTGCGACCAAGCAACCTTGCCCGTGTCCATATCGATCGCCATGAACGAGTCGGACGTTTTCGTCGGCGGATCGGAATAATCGTCGCCCGTGGTCACATAGACCATTCGGTTTTTCGGATCGATCGTAGGTGACGACCATATCCCTGCGCCCGATGGTCCCCATAGCTGCACGCCCTGCCGATTCTTGCTCGTGGACCTTGGCTCCTCTGCAATCGTAAAAGTCTTCCAAAGAATTTTCCCCGTCGCGGCATCGAGTGCCGAAAGACTCCCGCGAAACTTGCAGCATTCGTCCTTCGCATCCGCCCCCGTCACCTCATCGAGAGATGACACCGGTACGTACAGCCGGCCGTCGTAAAGCGTCGGCGAGCCCGTAATCTGCGCGTCGCGATAATCGTCCACGCGCGTCTTCCACAAAGTCGCGCCCGTCGCCGCATCCACCGCATACGCATTCGCGTGCTGGTCCCCAAAATAGATCGCCCAGCCTCGCGCGTACGGTCCCGCGCTGATCGCGGTGCGCACCGGCGCTTCGGTGCGAATCGTCCAGTAAGAACATCCGGTCTTTGCGTCGAGTGAATACACTCGCCGCCCGGAGCTACCTACGAAAATTCGCCCGCCGATCACGGCGGGCTGCGCGTATGCCTGCGTCGCATCAACGAAGCCAAACGCCCATTTCAGTTTCAGCTGGGGCACCTCGTTGGCGCTCAACTGCGCCATTGTCGCCGGTTGAAATCGGCTCTGCGCAAGACCAACGCCCCAGCCATTCCAATGTGGTTCATCCGCGCTAGGCGCAAACGCTGGGCCGTCCGCACGGCAGGTGAATTCCGCCGCTGTCGTCTTCGGCCCTTCTTGTCCCGAAAGAAATTGGCTCAGCGCCTTGATCTGTTCCGCACTCAGCCCCGCCGCTTGCGCGCTCATCCGCCCTGTGGTGAGTGCATCCTCAATGCTCTCCGGCGACATCTCCGCCATCTCTCCGCGACTTGGCGCTCGCGCGACGCCGTTGTCGTGGCAAGAAGCGCAGTACTGGCCGTAGAGTGAATGGCCCTCATTCGCAGCGCCTCCGTTGCTTTGCGCTATTGCCGCTTTTGTCGCGCAGCAAAAGATCAGCAGCACGAGCCATTCGCAGCAGAGCCCAAAGCCGCACCTTTTCATCTCCGCCCTCCTGGCGCTGCACTTTAGCACGAGCCTGCCTCCTGCTTTACATGCCGTGACCGCTGGCCTATATTTCAAGGCAGGCCTGCCGTTCGGGCGCATTTTTGCCCAGCTGGCTCGCAATCGCTGGTGTATCCGGCAGTGCCTAAACTATGGGGACGCAACGCCCTATCCTCGGAGCCACGCCCCGCCGTTGGCTGGAGTATCTCATCGCGATCCTCCTTGGCAATGCGATCTACTACTTTTCCTTGTTCCCGCATCTGCCCGACTCGTTGCGCCATCAGGGATTTACAATGGATTGGGGTGTCGCGGTCGACTTCGTCGTCTGCGTGGCGGTTTACGGCTTGATTCGCCTCGGTTCTAGCCTATAGGCCAGCTCTCCTTTTTGGCCCGACGCAAACTGCGCTTTCGCGCCATTTTCGTGCTTCGAATCGACCTTTTTCGGTCCATTTTGGCTCCTCTTTTCTTGCCGCCATTTTGGCCGCAAATTTCGGATAGCTCGTTTCAAGTCTTCGTTGTACGAGGGATGAAACCAGCGCGATTCTGTGTTTATGCCAATAAGAGTTACCGCGCCACACGGAGAAAGCGATACCGGCTAGCGAGGTGGGCCGGCCTTGGTGGATCCAACTGAAAGTGGCAAAATGGGGCAATCCGGTGCTAACGGGGGGCCAATTTGGCCGTCTATTGCCTTGAAGCCCGAAGAAAGGGTAGAAGCCGGGACTACGCAGCTCAGCTCTGGAGATGCGATTCTACAGAGCAAGGCGGGCGGTGAACCGGCGGTAAAGTCGATGGGGCCAGAGGGCGCGGTGCAAACGGCCGTCGCAATTGTAAGCGACGCGCGCCAGGCAGCAGCGGTGAAGGTCGCGGAGGAGCAAGGGCTCGTCCGGAAGGCCCAAGCGGGTGATCGGCTCGCTTTCGACGAGTTGGTACGCCGCTACGATCGGGAGGTGCTGCGCCTGGCGACCAACCTCGTGCATCACCCCGAGGACGCGCGCGACATCTACCAGGAAAGTTTCCTGCGCGTCTACCGCAACCTACAGCGCTTCCGGTTTGAATGCTCCTTCTACACTTGGCTCTATCGGATCGTGACTAATGTCGCGCTCGATCATCTGCGCCGCCGCACCAGCCGTCGTGAGGAGCAAGCTCCAGTTCGCACAGGCGTCGAAGAGGGCCCGACCGATTTCTTCGAGCGCCAACCCGAGTTGCGCGCCTCGGCAAATCCCGAAAAGCAGTTGCTGGGACAAGAGCTGGGCGAGCGCATCGAGGAAGCCATGAAGCACCTATCGCCGCGCGAGCGCATCGTTTTCGAAATGAAGCACTATCAGGGCCTGCGCCTGCGCGCCATCGGAGAATTGCTCGGCACGTCGGAAGAAACGGCGAAAAATTCTCTGTTCCGTGCGACGCAAAAATTGCGTGCCAGCTTGAGTGCGATTCGATAGCGGCTTGAAAAAATTCTTGGTGAGGATGCAGAGCGAAAGATCGGCATGAACCCGAACCTCCAACGCGGCGATCTGGAAAAAGCGGCCGCGCAACCGTGCGAAAGTTGGCAGACTGCTTTGATGTTGTCAGCGGCTGGCGACGAACTCAGCGCCGCCGAGGAGTCGCAGCTCAAAGAGCATCTCGCTCAGTGCCTAGCCTGCCGCGCGGCACTCGAGCGCGAACGCGAATTGCTCGGCTTACTTTCGGCCAATCATCAGGAGCCTGGCGCGGATCTCCTCGCGAGTTGCCGGGCCGGCCTGCAAGATGCGCTCGATCGCGAAGAGGAAGGCGGCTGGCTGCGTCGCACGTTCCTGCTTCTTCCGGCAAGCTGGCTTTCGCCGCGCCCCGCATGGAGCGCGGCGATTTTGCTTTTGATCGGATTTTCGGTAGGGATTCTGGGCCCGCGCTTCGTTTTGCGCCATCCTGCGGCGCGCACAAATGCCTCGAGGAAGATCGTCACGTCCGGCTCCACAGCGAATACCGACGACCCCGGGACCGCCGATAATTCCGCCGATCCCTCGCTCTCCACTGTCGATCTGCGCTCCGCCGAAGTCGCCGGAATTAACGTCCTGCCCGCCGCCGCCGGCGAGCCGCCGCAAGTCGAATTGCAACTCAAGGCCCAGCAGCCGGTCACGCTGCAAGGCGCAGCTGACGATGGCAATGTGAAAAACGTGCTGCTCTACGTGCTCGGCCATAGCGACCGCTACTGTCCCGACGTGCGCCTCGACGCCGTCGACGCGCTAGGCTCGTGCAGCAACGATCCCGCGGTACGCGACGCGCTTTGCCAGGCCGTGCACAACGATCGCAATGCCGCCGTGCGCCTGAAGGCGCTCGAAGCACTCAACGGCGCCGAGCCACAAGATATCGTTCGGGACACGCTGCTCGACGCCCTGGTGGACGATCAGAATCCCGGCGTGCGCATCGAAGCCATAAACGCTCTGCGTGAAATGGCGGCACGTGGCCAGGTCGGACCCGACGATCACATGCTCTCTGTTCTCCGCGGGCGGATGGAGAGCGATCCCAATACCTACATTCGACTGCAAAGCGCGGCCGCCATTCGCGATCTCGGCCCGCGCGAGAAGTTTTGATCTAGCGAGGCAGCGTGCCAATGTCCCTCCCAAACCGCACTGCGCAAAAACACTTCAGCACGTCGCTCGCTGCGCTGATCTTCGTGGTTGCTCTACTTGCAGCAGGCGCTTGGGCGCATCGCGCCGTTTATAGCGGCCCTCCAAACGGTGCACCACGCGTTACCCGCGATTTGACCGGCTCGGTTCCAGCGCACGACGGCGAACACATTCGCCTTTCGACCGAACTTGGCAGTGTGATTGTTCACACGGCTGCTTCCTCAAAGCTCGATTACCGCGTCCATCTAGAAACCGACGCCACACAAAAGGACGCGCAAAATCTGCTCGATGGATTCCACCTTGCCGTCAACCAAACGCGCGACGGCATTTCGCTGGCCGCGGCATCCCGAGACCACTGGACGGGACGTCTCTGGGCCACCCTGGAGTTGACCATTCCGCAAAATTCCAGCCTCGACATCTCCACCGGCGGCGGCAATATCGACGCGGCCAGCATCGAGGGTCGGGCCCGAATCATGACTCAGGGCGGCAACATCACCACGGCCAACATTGGCGGCGCGGCGCACCTTGAGACTGGCGGCGGTAACATCGTGGCGAAAAATGTCGATGGCGACTTGTTCGCCGAAACCGGCGGCGGCCACATCACCGTTGGCTCCGTCAACGGCAACGCCACGCTGCGTACGACCGGTGGACATATCCGCGTTGCCTCCGTCCAGGGCGCTGCGCATATCTACACCGGCGGCGGCAATATCTCACTCGAACATTCCGGTGCCGTCTTGACCGCCGAAACCGACGGTGGCCAGATCGAGGTCGGCGAGGCAACAGGCCTGGTTCGCGCGAAAACTGACGGTGGCGGCATCCGCGTGGTTCGTCTTTTCGGGCCTACGGACCTCCAAACCTCCAGCGGGAGCATCTATCTCACCCAAATCGACAACGCCGTGAAGGCGTCGACCAGTTCCGGCGGCATTACCGCTTGGTTTGCATCGCCGGCGAAACCCCACGGCGGCTGCGACCTCCAATCCGACGACGGAGACATCGTCGTGCATCTTCCACGCGAATTGCCGGTCACCATTGACGCTCAGGTGGAGCAGGAAGGCGATCACAGCGTGATCGTCGATCCCGCGTTTCCGCTCAAGGTCAGCTATGGCGATTCGTTTGACGGCGCCCGCGTGGTTCGTGCCGAAGGCGCGCTAAATGGCGGCGGCGAAGTGCTTCACCTTCGCGCACTCGCCGGCAATATTCAGTTCGTGCTCAGCGACGCCGAAAAGCAAATGCAAATCTACCACGACCAAATGTCGCAAATTCAAAAGCAGATGACGCAGCTTCAGCAGCAGTTGCTATTGCAGGCGTTCGACTCGGCTGGCGATTCGCAGTCCGCCGGCTCCGAACCCTCAAATCAGGATTCGCCGCGACACTAGCTGCCGCGCGCGTGTTTTCGGGGGGTGCATCCAAGGGGATCGTGAAACGGGAAGTGCAAGGGGGCGTCCTGTGAAGAAACTTATGGGAAGTGTTCGATTCGATAGCGATCCGCGCCGATTGCTTCAGGTGATCCTACGTTCAGTGATTCTGCTGGCTGGCCTTTTTTGCTTGGCGCTACCCGGCTTGGCCGATGAGCAGGTGTTCGTTCGAACCTACAAGCTTCCGGCCGGCGGTCATTTCCAGCTGGACAACGTCAACGGATCGGTGAAAGTCGAGGGCTGGGACAAGGACGAAGTCGAGGTACGCGCCGTCAAGTCGGGGGAAAGCGATCCCCAGGAACTCGATCGAGTGAAGATCGAGGTCCAAAGCCAGCCGGGCGAAATCGACGTCCACACCCTCTATCCGCAGGATGAAGGCGCCGACGTCGCGGTCGAATACGAAGTCCACGTTCCCAATCGCGTCTTGCTCAGATGCATCGGCACCGTCAACGGCAGTGTGCAAGTCAGCGGCGTCGACGGTGGCGGCGATCTTCGCTCGGTCAATGGCGACGTTGAGGTGACCGAAAGCTCGGGCCGCTTCAGCGCCAAGACCACCAACGGCGATCTGCGCCTCGAACTGCGCAAAGTGCAGGGCGATGCGCCGATGCGCCTTGAGACCGTCAACGGTTCCGTTTATCTAGGATTGCCCCACGACGCGCGTGCAGAGTTCGCCGTCCGCAGCATGAACGGTGATTTCCAATCCGATGTCCCGGTGACCTCAACTGTCGCGGCCCCGGGTTCACGCGGATTCCATGGTCGCCTGGGCCACGGCGGCGCGCTGATTTCAATGCGCACCACTAACGGCGGCATCCGCCTGGTTCTCGATCCCCCTGGCGCCTAGTGGAAAAGCTCTCGGGGTCAGTCGAACTCGGCCGGATCAAGCGCTGGCGCTTTGCTGTCTTGCGCTGGGCAGAGGAAGAACCGCGCGGACCAATGTCCCATGTCTGTTGGATTGGATTTCGAAACGCCCGCCTAGCTCGTTGATCCTTGCACGCATGCTGGCCAACCCCACCCCGTTGCCGTGTCCCGCGTCAATTCGTTCCAGCAATTGTGTCGAAATGCCGCGTCCATAATCTTTGACTTCGAGCGTTACCTGGCCCGATTCAATCATCATATTCACGTCCACAGTATCGCTTTTCGAGTGGCGGTGAACGTTGGTCAGGCTCTCCTGCAGCACACGAAACAGTGCCAGTTCCGCCGCCGGAGGTGAAATCAGCCGTCCTTCTCCGCTCGGCAGATTGATGCTTACCTCGATTCCGCTGCGTTGCGAGAAGCTTTCCGCATACGTCTCCGCCGCCGCCCGGAATCCCATCTCGTCCAAAAGCGGAGGGTGGAGCAAATACGACATCACGCGAGTTTCTTTCGAGCACTTCTCCAGCATCTCCGCCACTTCGCGGAGTTTGTTGCGTTCTTTCTCGCCTGCGACGGATTTCCACACCGTCTCAACGTCGACTTTTGCCGCCGCCACCAATTGCCCAAGACCGTCGTGCAATTCCCGCGCGATCCTGCGCCTCTCGTCGTCCTGTGCGTGCAGCAGACTGGCTGAAAGCTCCCCCACCTCCGCGGTCCGCTGGTTCACCACCTGCTGCAAATTCTCCGCTTCCGTTTGATGTTGGCGCGTGCGGTAATTTTCACGTAGCAGAGTGTCTCCTATCACTTGCAGCAACTTCCCATAACTCGTCATCAGGTTGGGCGCCACCGGCTCTTGCGCACGTGCAATACGCCAAAGGCGGTCGAATTCGGCTCCCGACTGCCGGGCGAGCGACCGCGCCTCCGACATCCTAACGAAATCCATAAAGGCGTATCCCGCCACAACCGCTCCCACGGTCCTGCCTTCAAGAATCAGCGACGTTCCCACCACACCCAAGCCCTGTTTTTGGACGAGCTTGATCGCGGCACGGTCCTCCGACTGGCGCAGGCACCGCCGCGCGCATTCGGCGAATAGCTCCGGCTGATATCCGCTGTCTCGGAATAGCTGGAATAATTTTTCCGAGCCAACCGGGCCTATCGCCACACTTCCGTCCGCCTCAAACAGATTCACAGTCAGGCGCGTGGCGCTCGCAAATTTCTCGAGTGCTGGCTCCCACACTTCTGAACTGAAGACGCGATCATTCTGCCGATTCATTAGAGAATTCCGCACCGATCCGGGAAGACGCTCCCCAGCGCAATTCCTCGACACCTCGACCCGCAAACCATAGCGCAGTCGCCTAAAGAATGTCGGAATAGAGCCGCGAACCGTCGGGAATCTCGCCGCGTTGTCCCGCAGGGAACGGACTTGCGATAGCGTGAAGGATGGCGAAGTAGCAGTTCGAACCGCAATCAACCTCCGGCAACGATCTTTGTCTGCTAAACGACAGAGCAGTAGAGCTGCGAATCCCTAAGCGCCCTGGCGGAGATTGCCGATTCGCAATTGCGATACTCGCGTATGTTAAAGAATTGGATTGTCATGCCTGATATTATGAGCGGAGCGAGACGAATTTTTCCTTGCGAAGATTCTCAGACTATAGTATAGTTATCGTATTGACTCTGCTGGAGGGTATGGTGCGTATGGCAAAACAAGCTAAAAAGAACCCAGAACGGACCTTCAAGTACGAGAAGGTACTACTCACCGAACTCAAGCATGGACGAGAAGGAAAGCACCACGACTTGATGGACGGAATCTTTGACGAGCTCGAGACCTTGGAACCTGGCTCCGCCCTCAAGATTCCACTTTCGAGTGTCACTGGCGTGACGCTCGCGAACCTTCGCTCCGCCGTCCACCGCAAAGCGACCTCGGTGAAATTCGAGGTGGAGACCGTCGCGGATCGGGACAACTTCTACGTCTGGAAGCGAAACGGGTCCAAAGGCGAGCACAGGAATTAATCTGCGCCGTCGGTGAATGAATCTTACTTCGCCTCTGGGCGTGAAGTTTGCCTGTCTCCGAGCGATGACGAAGCCGGAAGGTCGGCCATGCTCGCAAACCTTTCGCGATTCTAAACTCTTCAGTGCCAGCGCCGGTGAATGACGCCGATTCCCCTTAATTTAACTCCTCCAAGAACTACCGGCGTGAATAAGCTTTTTCCAAAGTCGAACTTCTGTTGACACCGGCAGACGCACCGCCGTATCGTTCTTGATTCTCGACTGCGAATAAACATGAAGATACT
>JASHRI010000396.1 GCA_030037435.1 Candidatus Acidiferrales bacterium
CTTCATGCCGCCTCCGAATTTCCGAATCAGACGTTAGATGCCGCCAGACCAAAAATGTAACCCGCTAACGCGAATGATTTCAGTCGGCGCCTTGCGAACCCGCGGGCGCCGATGGATAGCGCTCGCGGAAGTCCTGCGGGATTCCTTTCTCGTTCAGCCACTCGCGGAACAGGTCGCCCAGATGCCGTCCACTCGACTCTTCGAGCGCCGCCCGCAGGTCGTTGTAGCTGACCTCCTGCCCGCGCAAGAGAGTCACCATGCGCGCCAGTCCTGCGCGTGTCTGCGCCGCTCCGCAAGCATCCTCGATTGCAATAAAAAATAGCGGCGCCTTGGCGAGCGCAATGCGCCTCTGCTCCTCGGGACTATTTAGCGTCGTCACTGCGAGCGTCGTTTCATTACCGTCCTTCTTGGCCTCGTCGTAATCCTGCAAATACCCCGCGATTCGCCGCCGACGTGCGGCCGCACCGCCCTGCGCTTCGTCAATCACGATCGTCGCATATTCCGGCAAGCCTTCGCCGAGCCCCAGCGCCGCTTCAGGCCTCGGATACATCTCGTCTCCGAACCAATTGTGTGCGAGCGCGTGGCTAACCGCGTCGAGAAATTGATCGCTGCCCGTGCCTAGAGCAAGCGTTGCGGGGCTCACCAGTACGCCACCGGGAAACGCTGTTGCTACGGGCCCTTGTTCGTCCGGTTGTGGACCGCGCAACCCGGATGATTCGACGATGTGCGGCGCGAGAATATTCTTGTCGAGCGGACCAAAGTCCGTTTCGAGCGTGTTCCACGCTTCTGTGATTCGAGCGGCGGCAGGCGCGGGATCGCCGGTGAGTGGCTGCACTGTCCAAAAGACCGCCGATTGCGCGGCGGGCTTTGCTGGCCATGCCGTGTACCGTCCGGCGACAACATAAGGCGCAAGGTCGCTCGAGCGCAGCGCGAAAATGTACGTGGTCTCGCTCCCTTCCTGCTTGCGTTTTTTCAATGTGCCGCGCGCAAGGACCATGAAATCCGATGGCACGCGAATCGTGTATGCAGTGATCTTCGGCCGGCCGGGATACGGAGCAAACAGATGCTTCGGCGGCAACAATTGTGGCGACCAGCCGCGCGAGCCGAGATGAAAATCGTTTGCTCCGATGGTGATCCGCGCTCCGGCGCTATCGGATGAACTTAGCGTATAGGAAATGGACAGGTCGTGCGTTTGTCCTCGCTTCCACGGCGGATCGAGCGGAACGCGGAGAGTGTTCGGATCGCCCGGCTGATACTCGGCCGGCAGCGGCTGCAGCTCTATTTCGTGCCCATCCATTTCCGCGCGAACGTCTTTTCTTCCATAGGTCCGCTCCTCGGGAAAAGTCACGTCCATAAAACTCAAGTCGCTCCCGCCGGAATTTACGAGCGTGTACTGGGCGGTGATTTCGAGTGCAGGTGGCGGCCCGGCGACGAAACGAACCCCGCGCGATTCCTTGCGCACAAGGTAGCCGGGGGCCGTTGGGACGACGCACCCGGCGGCAAATAGGGCGATGAGAGTTACGATTGCAGCGGCAAACGGACGCGAAGCGTTGCGGTCCAAGATGGCAAGATTTTACTGGGCCAGGGCGAGCCGGGGAAGCGGGAAAAGTCGGTGCGGTTGGAAACGCCCTCGCGCGAAATACGGGAAGGGCTTAGACGACTGCCTCGCCGTCAGGATTTTGTGAAGCGGCGCAGAATCTCGTTTTCGCTCGCGCCATGGCGCCGATACGCCAGAATGGCGCTCGCCTCGGAATCCGGAACTCCGCTGCGCGTAAGGTCGAGCAGCGTTGTCTGGCGCAGGCCGGCATTTTTCAGCCGCGCGAGCGAAGCTCCGCCGAGCACCGGCTCTCCGGCCGCGTGGCGCCGGGCGACTTCGAGAACGATCGCGTCGGAAAGGCCGGCGAGATGCATTGCCTGTAACTCGCCCCAATCCAGGCCGAGCTGTTGCATCTGAGCCAGCTGGATGATCGTGCCTTCACCGACGCCAGCTTGCAGCAATCCGGATACGGCGTCGCCGGCGTCGAATGGCTTGCCGCTCGCGCGATAAATCTGAATCAGTTTCAGACAATCTGCGTCGGAAAATCCGGCTTGGCGCACTTTGGCGATTTCGCCGATTTCAGCGGGCGTGACGTTGAGCCCCTTTAGTTGCTCCACCGCGTCGTAGCCCATTCCGCTTGAATCGAGCTGCGACGTGTCGAGCGGCTTCATGCGCTGGCAGCCGGCGGCGAGGAGCGCGACGGCGACTAAAGCCGGCAAAAATGCGCAACATAAGTGGCGAGGAGCGCGCTCGCCCCGTGCCGACGCAGCGTCGTAGCCCAGGATGTGCCCCATAATTTGATTGTACGCTTGGCAATCCGGGCCGGAACGGCGTGTCGCGGAATCGACAACGGGTTCCCGGTAAGGCTTCAGACGTTGTAGACGCGCTCGAGATCGAACACGCCGGGAATCCGGCGAATGCCAGCGACGATGTGCTCTAGCTGTTTGCGGTCGTGAACGTCGAGCGAAACTTCGATCCGCGCGCGGACTTCGACGCCGCTGCTTTCCATCGTGCGAATGTTCGCGCCGGCGTCGCTGATCACGCTAGTGATGGCGGCCAGCATTCCCTGGCGATCTTCGGTGAAAATGCGAAGGCGAACTGGAAATGTGGCCTGGGTGGTACCGGCCCATTCGACCGGAATTCGCCGCTCAGGCTCGTAGAGCAGGTTTTCCACGTTAGGGCAGGTCTTGCTGTGAACGGCGATGCCGCGGCCCCGCGTGACGTAGCCGACGATGTCGTCGCCAGGAATGGGATTACAGCATTTCGAGCGATAAACCATCAGATCGTCGTGGCCGCGCACGATGATCGCGGCTTCGTTCATGCCGAGCAGATGCTTGACGGCGGAAGTCAGTTTGGGATGCTTTTCCTCGGAAGATTCGCCCAGAGGTTGGCCCGTGGCCTTGGCGAGCACCTGTCGAGCAGACCATTTTCCGTAACCGAGTTCCGCGTATAGATCGTCGACGCGCGCGCAGCCATATTCGGAAGCTACGCGCTGCCACTCGTCGTTCGAGATTCTCTTGAGGCTCACGCCCGCCGACCGCGCTTCCTTCTCCAGCAGGCGGCGGCCGACGTCGGTGGCTTCTTCACGCTCGTGGAGATGGATCCACTGACGGATTTTCGTGCGGGCGCGCGAAGTGTGGACCAGCGAGAGCCAGTCGCGCGAGGGCGCATGCCCCTTTTGCGTGACGATTTCCACCACATCGCCATTGGTCAGCACGTGCCGCAACGGCACCATCTCGCCATTCACTTTTGCGCCCGAGCACTGATGGCCGACTTCGGTGTGCACCGCGTAGGCAAAATCCACCGGCGTAGCGCCGCGAGGCAGCACCACAACGCGTCCCTTGGGCGTGAACGTGTAGACCTCTTCCGGATAGAGATCGACGCGAAGGGTCGAAAGAAATTCGCTCGGCTCCTGAAGTTCCTGCACCCACTCGATCAATTGGCGCATCCAGACGATGCGCTGGTCGTCGGCGCTGGACCCTCCAATACCATCTTTGTACTTCCAGTGCGCGGCGACGCCTTGCTCGGCGATGCGGTGCATCTCTTGCGTGCGGATTTGTACCTCGAATGGCTGGCCGGCGTGAAT
>JASHRI010000397.1 GCA_030037435.1 Candidatus Acidiferrales bacterium
CCATCGCATCAGAACACCGGCCCTATGTTGAATGAAAAGCCGAAATGCGACAGTTGAAAAACCTGCGTCGTCGGCGTCGTCGACCCTGTCGGAGTAATCGTCGCCTGGTATTGGGCGGGGTTGAGTAAGAATCCAAAGTCCACCCGTACTGGGCCGATGGGCGTCGGATAGCGCAAGCCGAATCCGACCGTGTGCGAAAAATAGTTCAGGTTCGTCGTTGACTCCGATTTCCACGAAAATGAGATGTGGTAAATGTCGTCGTACACGTTCCCGCCGTCATAGAAAAGCGTGCCGCCCAGCCGGTTTCCCACAAAAGGCAATCTCATGGGAAAGCGCAATTCCTGGTTGAATATCAGCAGTGCCAAACCGCCGACAGGAAATCCTGTTACTGGATCGCGAGGCCCCGCCTGATTCAACCCAAACCCTCGCAGCGACTCGCCGCCGCCGGCGAAAAATCGTTCTGGCAACGGTACGGTCACGCAGGAGATCTCGTCTGTGGAACTGGGGAAGCACGACGGGGAATCCGTCGGCACTGTATTGCCGTAAGGCTGCTCTACTCCAAATCGCACCGAGCGTGCGAACACAAACGCTCGGCCGAACGAATAGTAAGACGAATTCTGAAAATAGCCGCGGATGAAATCGGCGCTCGATCCGATCGCCTCGATTGCATCGCTGAAATCCACCGTATTGAACGTTCCTCGTTTCGGGTCGGCGGGATTGTCTCGGTGATCGCGGGCGTACGTGATGCCAAAACCGGAAACTAGCGTCGGCTGGCTTAGCAACGGAATCTGTTCCGGATTGATCGTCGCGGCCAGATTGGAAGCCTTCACGCGACGATAGAAGTATCGGTAAAGCAATGAACTGGAGGGCGATAGTTTCTCCACCAGTTCTGCTCCGCCTTCAAACCGCGTCGAAGTGAACGTGTTGACATCCTGCGTTTTATCGGCGTACCCGGTGAACTGCAGACTCAGACTCCGATAGTTCATGAAATTGTTCGCCGTATAGCCCAGCGCGACGCGATATTCCAGTGTGCTGGCGCGCGCTTTCAGCGAAAGCGTTTGCGCTCGCCCGAACATGTTGTCGCGTGCAATTTCGAAAATGCCGCGTGGGCTGGCGCTGATCTCGGTGCCATTGGGATTATTTGCTCCGCCTGCGATGCGCTGCACCTCGAATCCGACGCCGTACCCGAGCGTGTAACGCCCGCCCTCATTCACCGCCACCACCACGGCCTTTTCCGGATTCGTTCCGTCAGGATTTTGCGGAGCGATCTGCACTCGGTTGAACACGCCGAGGTTGTAAAGTTGCCGCTGCGTTTTGGCCACGTCGCCCTCTCGCAACGGCCCCTCTGGTTTGATGTCCACTTGGCGCGCGATGATTCCCGGGCGTGTGTATTGATAACCGGTCAGCAGTACCTTCGAGACCTCGATCCGCCGCCCCTCGGTGATGTGGTACACAAGTCTCACTTCGTTCGCCTGGGGGCCGGGCAAAACGTCTTCGTGAAATCCAGCCTCCGGAAATCCATCGTTGTAGTACAGCGCCAGGATATTGTTGCGATCGCCCGCAACGCCGGATTCAGAGTATGGCTGCCCCGGCGTCGATCCACTTACTCCCAGCAGCTCCTTGGAGTCGATCGCGTGGTTGCCTTCGATCTGCAAATCCGCGATGCGCGTTTGAGTCCCTTCATCGATATCGAAAGTGACGAACAGATTATTCTTCTTTCCGCGATACTGATTGTCTACAACCGTCGTTACCTTCACGTCTCGAAATCCGTTCGAGAGATACATCGCCCGAATCGAATCCGAATCGTCGCGCATCAATTGCTGGCTGAACCGGCCATTGGACGCGAAGGATGCCGGCTGGAGCCGCAGCGGGCGTGTCAGCAGCTCTGAGTCGAAGTACTTATTGCCTCGAAAAGAGACGCCCGCCAGGCGGTAGCGGTCTCCGAGCTCGATCGAATAGCTGATCACGCGTTCGTCCTTCTCCTGTCGCGATTGCACGTCCACGCTTGCGTCGAAGTATCCCTGGCTCTGAAAATAGTCGCGGACGTTTCTGCGGCCCTCTTGCAGCAGGTCATCGTCCACCGCGCCTTCGGCATATATCGGAAGCAATCGTTTGCGTTCGCCCCCGCTCAGGTGCGCGCCCGCCACCTCAACCCGCACCCGCAGACCCGCGGTCACCGAGATGTTCAGCGGCACGCGATTGGTCTTTGGGTCGTACGTCCCAGGCGTAATTACCGCGCCCGCGCCTAGATATCCTTGGTTGACCAGAAATTTCTTCAGCCGATCGGACGACCGCGACAACTGCGCTTGTGTCACGGCGCTCTTCATCGACAATTTCGCGCGTCGCAGGATTTCCATCTCGGGATAACCCGTCTGATTTTTGATCGTGACGTCGCCTACCAGGGCACGGGGTCCCGGATCGACCGTCACCACCACGTCCATCTGCCGCGTGTCTTCGTGGGGCACCGGCATCCACGTGATCTTTGCTAGATACAACCCATCGTTGCTTAGCATGTCCTGAAGCCGCCCGATCGCCTCGCGGACTGCGCTTTCGCGAAAGGGCTGGCCCAGTCCCAGGCGCAGCGCGGCCAGCGCCGCCGGCTCGGTCGGCGGCGCTTTCAGCCCTTCGACGCGAACTACGTTGTTATAGAAATTCCGCTCTACGACGAAATCGATTCGTAACCCGCCCTCTTCGGGCACCGCATTGACGCGAATGTCGGAATAATCGCCTAGGCCGTACAGGTCCCGCAGGCTCGCGCGCTCGGCGTCGAAATCAAACGGCGCTCCCTCCTTCAGCGGAAGCGGTGGAATTTTTTCCGTCACTACGCTGCCCGCCTGGTCCACCACCCGGACTTCCTCTACGCGCTGTCCTTCCACGTTCAGCGTTTGTGCGTGCAACTGCGTGATCGTAAGTAGGGCGAAGACAAGTCCGCCCGCAACCCAGGCCCCGGCTCGGGCGGCCGGACCGGCCACTCCAATCAGCAATCGACGGCGGATTCCCATGCTTAGAAAAAGGTTAGCATAGCCATCTTGCCTGCCCTTTGCCAAAAGGCGCTATGATGACTAGGAAGCTCGAACCAACCCAATGGATACCGAACAGCGAGAAAAATATTCGCGCCAGATTCTCTTCGCCGGAATTGGCGAGCAGGGCCAGGAGAACATCTTGCGGGCCAGCGCTGTGTTGGTCGGATGTGGCGCCCTCGGCACCGCCGTCGCCAACCTTCTCGTCCGCGCCGGTATCGGGCGCTTGCGTATCCTTGACCGTGATTTCGTCGAACTTTCCAACCTGCAGCGCCAGACGCTTTTCGACGAGTCCGATGCCCGCGATTCCCTGCCCAAGGCGGTAGCCGCCGAGCGCCACCTGAAAGGGATCAATTCCGGCGTACAGGTGGAAAGCATCGTCGCGGATCTCACGGCGAAAAACGCGGCTGAATTGCTCAGCGGATTTCCACTGATTTTGGACGGAACCGACAACTTCGAAACACGGCTCTTGCTCAACGATGCAGCAATCTCGCTCGGCGTTCCCTGGATTTACGCGGCAGTGGTCGGAAGCTACGGCGTGACCATGACGATTCGGCCCGGAGAAACAGCCTGCCTCGCCTGCCTGCTCGAAAGCAGCGAAGAATCCGCAGTGCTTGGCGGCGAAGCTACCTGCGACACGGCGGGAGTCCTGCAATCGGCCGCCGGAGTGATTGCCTCGATTGAAGCTGCCGAGGCGATGAAGCTCCTCGAGGGAAAGCCCGAGGCTCTCAGCGGTCGGTTGGTCGCCTTTGACGTGTGGAAGGGGAAATTTCAATCTCTTCGCGTGGCTCGCAATCCCGCTTGCCGCGCTTGCGTACGCCGCGAGTTCACCTATCTATCAGGCGCAACGCAACCGCATATCACTTTGTGCGGCCGCGATTCCGTACAAATCCACGAACGCAGCCGCAATCTCGACCTCTCCGTTCTGGGCCGCCGCCTCGCCGCTTCTGCCGCTGAAATTCACGGCAACGACTTCCTTTTGCGCTTCCGTGTCGCGCCTTACGAACTCACCGTCTTTGCCGATGGCCGCGCCATTGTAAAAGGCACGAAAGATCCCGCCGTTGCGCGCTCGCTCTATGCACGTTACATTGGCGCGTAACGCGTAAATGATTCCACTCTTGGCTGAAATTTAGCCGGCGAAGCGGCGCAGCGCAGACTGGCGCATCGCGGCCCGGTCCATATTCTCGCGGCAATTCATCAGAGTAAGCAGCGTACTCAAAATGCGGGCTTTCAATTCGTCCGACATGGGAAATCCACTCGTCGACACGTGCACCAGCGTCTCCCCACGACCCGAAATCTTCTGAATGAATTCCAGTTGCCGCTCGTGCCCGGCGTTGCCCATCGCCGTCTCGCGCCGCATTTCTGCGCATTCCTGCTCGATGAAAAGCGTGAAGTGAAGCACACACATGCGCTCTGCAGCGAGTCCCGCTGGCACGGGGGCCTTACACCCTTTTGCCGAGCACCCTTCTGGCACGGACACATCCCGGGAAGCTCATTTTTTGTAACACCTTCCACCGCCGATTGCCAGCTTGCCACCTTACTCGTGCAACCTATCGGATAGCCCCGGACAAGGGCCTCCGGACTACCCTCGACCGCCAAAACTTCACATTCAGCATCTAAAGTAGCAGAAGGGGGGAAAGCGGAGGATTACCATGCGGAAACCCATATTTTCCAGCTCGATGCGAAAGTTCAATCTGACGCTCCTTTCTCTCGTTGTCGCAATTGGGCTGTCTGCCGGTGCGTTAGCAGCAGCCAGTTCGAAGGCGCCGACCCCACCACCTAATTCAAATAACTACGACTCATGGCTGAATAAGGAAGTGCGGCATCAGCTGGTGATGCTTCCCTTCTTCTCGGTCTTTGACAACCTCGC
>JASHRI010000398.1 GCA_030037435.1 Candidatus Acidiferrales bacterium
TCTTCCGGAGCGAGCTGCGGAACGACGAGATAATCGGCGTCGATCGTCGTGGCGCTGGTATTTTCCATTCCACCGGCTGTGAAATCGTTGACGGCGGTTTGCGCATACTGCGCCCAGGGATAAGGCACGCCAAGGTGGCTGGAAAAAAGATCGAGCATCTGCTCGGTGCGAGTGAATGTGGATTCGACGTCGGCATCGTTGCCGCGCGGCACGACGTAGCGCAGCGGGATGCCATGCCAGGTAGCGTCGCGCTCGACGAAATCTCCGGCGATCACGGTGATCAGGTAGGTAGAAATTGGCTGAGATTGCTTCCAATCCCAGGTTTTGTCGCCGTCCCGCTCGGTGATGGTGCTGACGAGACGCCCATTCGAAATCGTTATCCAGGATGCCGGAACCGTGAGCAACATTTCGGAGGTCGTCCGGTCGTTGGGATAGTCGTAGAGAGGAATGTAGGCGTGAGTGTCTTCGGCTTCGCCCTGCGACCAGATTTCGACCGGCAGCTGCGGATAATCTTTGCTCGGCAAGATGAAGAATAGGCCCTTTTTCGGCTGGCCTTCGTAGCGGATGAAAATTTCGTGATACTCGCCGCGCGGCGCAGCGTGGCCGAGCGAGACAACGAGCTCGCCGGGTTCGACGGAGAATTTCGCGGACTTGCCATCGATTTCGACGCGCGAAATTTTCAGCTCCGTCGAATCAAATTTGAGTTCTGTGACGTTGTCGCGAAGAGTGGCGATGCGCTCGGTGACTTCGCCGCGCACCTTGCGATGAGCCACGTCGAACCACAAGTGGGTGCGGAGGTCTTGCAGGTCGTAGTCGCGGCTGGGGGCGAAGGGCCGGTCCGCGCGCGCCGCAGAGGCGAATACGAGGCAAAAGAAAGCAATGGCGAGGAGCGCCGCCATCCAGTTTCGGTTAGAAAGGGAAGCGACCCTTTGTTTTCTGTAGCTTAGGTCGATTTCTAATCGAAAGCGAGTTTCGATTAGACGCGATTCGCGACGGGCGATTCGCGCAGCGCGGGGTGCGACGCGATTCCGCGCATTCGCCGATGCCGCTTCTTTCTGTGCCACCCCACCTCTCCTTTCCGACCGGTGCCGCTAGACTTTCGATGCAGGTTGCTCATTCCCAGCAGCTTCAGCGCGAGCAACAAAAACAATCCACGCTAGCACGGGCAGCGATCGAATTCAACTGCGAAAAGGCCAGTCAAAGCCGACAGAATAGAGGTTTACGCCGACGAGTGGAAGAGAAGTTGATGCAGCACGGGCGATGCGCTGCCGGTTATCGGTGGCGGCGAAACTGTGGTGCGATGGCGTAGTTGAGCTGGATGAGAACGATAAAGACGATGCTCACATAGGTATCGATGATGCAGAGCAGGGCACCGAAGGCATAGAGAGCCTGCGCGATTACGATGCGATTCTTGATCGCCACCGAGACTTGAGGAGTGATATCAGGCTTAGCCAGGCCCAATCGCATGGCGCGGTTCCAAGCGAGATACAGGAGGGCGCCCGCGATCAGCATGTTGAACCAATAGACGATCAGCGCCAGGCGGTAGACCATAAAGTCGGCAAGGAGGCGGGTGGAGAAGGGCACTAAGGTAATCGAGAAGAGAAAAAAGATGTGCGTCCAGGAAAGGCTGCGGTGGGAGCGCGCGAGCTGGTTGAGCTGGGTTTGCTGGCCAACCCAAAATATGCCGAGGGTGAGCATGCTCATGAATTCGACGAGGATATCGGGCGCGATTGTAAGGAGAGCGCGCTCGAGGTCGTGCTCGGAATGGATCGAAGCGACCGCGGGAACATGGAGATCGAGGAAAAGGAGCGTCATCGCGACAGCGAAAATTCCATCGGAAAGCGCGGAGATGCGCTCGATGTTTTGACCGGCGATGCGATTGTAGGCAGTCTCCATTTTCGGGCGGGAACCGGCTCCGGGGCGCAAAAGCTGATGTCCCAGGCAGGCTACTGCCCGGGCTCGACGCATGTAAAGGAAAATTCGGCGAGCGAAAAAGCGATCTTCAGGAGTCAGTTGCGGGAAGAGCTGAGGAGAGAAATGATGGCATCGACACTGTCGATTTTGTCTTGGGCGAAGCCAACGTCGGCGAAATCGACGCCGAATTTTTCCTCGAGGAAGACGACGATTTCGACGGCATCCAAGGATTGCAAGCGGCCGCTGAGAAGCAGAGAGCTGCCGTCGGAAAACTGCGCGCTGTCTCCCTTGGTCGCCAGCAAATCCTTTAGAAATTCTCGAATGGCAGGACGTTGGTCCATGGCTTCCTCACGATCTGAGAGCGAACAGATGCGCCAAAAAGCGAAAATGCTCGTGGATAGGATAGCTTCTACTGGTGTCCGCGAAAACGTGCAGCAAACAATAGAAAAGCGCCACGACGAGTGAGGGAACAAGCTTTCCACGCACCCACCCGGTGGGAATCGGCCGGCGTTTTCGCAGCTGCGAAATTCCAATGGCCACTCCTAAGACCAGGCAATAGAACATATAGGGCTGAAAAGCGACCATGGACTTCCAGAAACCCAGCGTGGCGATCGTTCCGGGCTCGCTGAAGAAATGATAGTAAGCGTTTCCAAATGAAGCGGCGGCAATGGTGGCGAAGAAGAGGCGCATCTTGGGCCGCTTTTTGAAATAACGCATGAAGGCCGGATAGAAGAAGACATCGACCAGCAATTCCTTGAAGTAATAGTAGTAGCGATTCCAAAACTCGGCGATGGTACGCGACTGGAGGGGACGGTAGGTGTTGCGCAACGCAGCGAATCCGGCCATGCGACAGCAGGCAATAATTTCGTGACCCGTGACGGATAGAGAGAGGACGGCTTCCAAAAACGCGGCAACCAGGCTGGTCCAGCAGACAAACCAAGGATAAGGAGCGCGATGAACGCTTTGCTCGAATGCCGTGGCGAAGGTTGGGATGGCGAGCTGCTTGTAGATCAGCCATTGAAACGCAGAAAAAACTTCCTTCAAGATCAGCGCCCACGCCAGAAGTTTCAAGCCTTTTAACTGCACGACCGCAAGCTGTTCGGGACTGCGCGCCTCGATGCGGCGCAAGTAAGATGAGCCTTTGGGATAGGGCGTGTCGGTCGATCCCCAGAACGGGCGAAATGTTCCCAACTGAAGACCAAACGAATCGCGATCTTTCGAATCGCGGTCCAGCAATGCATAGGCGATGAACCACAAGTAGAACGCGAAAATTCCCGAGAAACTCCACAGCAAGGCTGCACCGCGGAAAGTGCCGACCAGCACCGAAGCGACATAAGCGAACGCGGCATAGCCTACCAGCAGAACCAAGATTGGCCGGCGACCGAACAGGGAGCGGCGAAAGCGCACGGCGCACCAGAACAGCACGCCGCCGATCAGGCAAGAGCCAGCTTTCATGAGCAAGGGGAACAGAAGGCCGAGGCTGAATGCCGTCTTTTCGAGGGGAAGCAGAAACGTCCACTGCAACATGCCCAGCGTGACGAGCAGGCGGCGATGCTGAGGAAAGACGGTGATGAGCGCCAGGAAAAGTGTCAGTTCCTTCCATTCGGGGAGCGCAAATTTGAGACCCGCGCCGAAGAGGAGCAAAAGTGCAATTTTTCCGGGAACCGTTTGCGCGAAGGAAACGACGGCGGGATACGTCTCAAGCGGCGGAATGAGGCGAAGCCTGAACGGACGCGGCGCTCCGGTTGCGGCAAGATCCGCCGGTGTGGTCGTGACAGACATGGCTAAGCGCTACGGCCGCCAAGGAGCGAGACGAGATCGCGGCGATTCACTTTGCCATTGGCATTGAGCGGGATGGCGTCGACATGGTGGATCGTGGTGGGAACCATGTAGCCCGGCAGGCGCGCTTTCAGCAACGCCTTTTGCGCCGAATCTGAACTGGATCCGTCGCCACCGATGAAGGCCACGATGCCGGTGGCAGAGCCGTGTTCGATGGGCCAGGCAACCGCTGCGACCGAGTCCGTGTGGTAGACGTCGCGAAGGTGGGCCTCGATTTCCTCGAGCTCGACGCGCATTCCGTGGACTTTTACCTGGTTGTCGAGTCGTCCGAGGTGATGAAACGTGCCGGATTCGTCCTGATAGCCGAGGTCACCGGTGCGATACCAGCGCTTGCCGGAGAGCGCGGAATAGCGTTTGGAAGTTTGCTCCGAATCGCCAAAGTAACCGGAGCTGAGCTGCGGACCGGAAATAAGGATTTCGCCCTGTTCGGCGGGTGTGAACCGCAACTCCGGATCAGCGATGGCGATTTCCATGCCGGGAAACGCGGTGCCGATCGCCACGACGCCGCGGCGTGGAGTGGCATCACATTCGCCACGAAATCGCTGGCCGGTGCAAACTACTGTCGCTTCGGTGGGTCCATAGAGATTGTCGACGACGCTGTTTGAGGCGGCGTTTTGCCAGGCAAGCGCCGCGGATACGGGCAACGGCTCGCCTGAAAAAAGCGAATAACGCAGATTGGACATGGAGCCTGGCCGCAGCAGCTTCATGCGACTCATGACTACGGCAACGGACGGAACCGTGAAAACGACACTAATGGCATTCTGCTTGATGGATTGAGCTGGGGCCATCACCTGCGTGGCCGGCACGACGTAGAGTGCAGCACCGCAGGTCCAGGTCATGAACATGTCGAAGACGGAAATGTCGAAGGTGGTGTCGGCGACTCCGGCGATGCGGTCGCTGGGACCGATGTCGTAGCGGGAGCGCATAATCTGTAAAAAATGGGCGACTCCGATGGCGGGGATCATCACGCCTTTCGGGACGCCAGTGGTGCCGGACGTAAATTCGATGTACGCGACGTGATCGGGAGCGACGCTGACCGGCGCGTCGGCGGGATCGAAGGCAGGAAGCGACGCGGCTCCTTCGATTGCGGGGTTTGACCGGAGGCGGGAATCACCTGCGGGATCCGCGCCCACCAAAATGTGTTTGGGGCTCCGTTGCAGAACGCGACTGGAGAGCAGCGGAAGAGAGTCGCGGTCGACGATCAGGGAGTGAAGGTCGATGCGCTCAAGAAGCTGCACGAGCCGATCTTCGGGCAGTTTTGGGCTTAGCGGAACGTAGGTACCGCCCGCCCAGCAAGTGGCAAGAATACCGGCGAATGTCTCGACGCTTCGAGACGCGAGAATGCCGACTCGGCCGACGTTGCCGGCCGATCTTTGCTG
>JASHRI010000043.1 GCA_030037435.1 Candidatus Acidiferrales bacterium
GTGATGGCTGCGCTGCGAATCCTGCTTGATCCGAATGCGGTCGGCATTTCGCCGAAGCACGCCACGCTATCGACCAGCGGCATTGTTCCTGGAATCGAGCGGCTGGCGCAGGAAAAAATCCGGCCGAAATTGGCGATTTCGCTCAACGCGTCTTCGGATGAGCAACGCGAACAAATCATGCCCATCAATCGCAAATATCCGCTCCAAAAGCTCATCGAAGCCTGCCGAAAGTATCCCTTGCGTCCATGGGAGCGCCTCACATTTGAATATGTACTGCTCGGCGGATTCAACGATTCGGCTGACGACGCGCGACGCGTCGCAAGGCTCGTCGCAAACTTGCGCGCCAAAGTGAATCTGATTCCGTGGAATCCCGGCGCCTTGCCTTATGAGAGGCCAACCGAGGCAAGCGTGGAGCAATTTCGAAAAATTCTTGTAGATAAAGGGATGCTCGCCTTTGTACGGGATTCGCGGGGGCAAGATGTGATGGCCGCTTGCGGGCAGCTTGCGCTGGTGGAGTCGGGGGCAGCACAGGGCCGCATTGACGCGCAGCCCGAAGCGCGCCTATGATCGCGCCCGCACCTCAAAGAGGAACCCCTGTGACAGCGAAATTCCGTGCGGAGAATGTGGGCAGCTTGCTGCGCCCGCCGGAACTATTGAAGGCGCGCTCGGAATGTGCGCAAGGGCGAATTGCTCTGGATGCGCTACGAGAAATCGAGGATCGAGCCATCCTGCAAGCGTTCGAAGGACAGCGCAAGGCGGGAATCGGCATTTACACGGACGGTGAATTGCGGCGTGGATCGTGGTTGACAGACATGGCGGACGCGGTCGAGGGATTTGTCCCCGATAAGGTCATGCTCGAATGGAAAGGGCCGGGCGGCGGGGCCGAAGGCAGCACGGCGCAGGTGGTGGGCGCGAAGCTTCGCAAGGTTCGTCGATTAACCGGGCATGAGCTGCCGCTGCTGAAAAAATCAGCGCCGGGTCCGTTCAAAATCACGTTGCCGGCGCCTTCAAATTTCATGGTCGCCAGCTACAAGCGCGGCGTCACCGACAAATTTTATCCGACACACGCGGATTTGCTGCATGCATTGGTGGAATTTATTCGCGACGAAATTCGATACGTAGTCGGCGAGGGCGTTAACTACATACAATTCGACGCGCCCTATTATTCGCACTACCTTGATCCCACGACGCGCGAGCAGATGCGCAGCCACGGATTCGACCCGGACGAAGAGTTCAGCAAATCCGTCGCGGGAGACAACGCGGCTTTGAGAGATGTGCCGCGGGACCGCGTTACACTCGGCCTGCACGTCTGCCGTGGCAATAGTCGCAGCCGGTGGTACACCGAAGGTGGCTACGATGCCATCGCCGAAAAACTTTTCGGTTCGCTCGACGTCGACTGCTTTCTGCTCGAATATGACGGCGCGCGCGCAGGGGGATTTGAGCCGCTGCGGCTAGTGCCGCGAGGAAAAACGGTGGTGCTGGGGCTGGTGACGACAAAGGAGCCAGCGCTGGAATCGCAAGACGATCTGCGGCGCCGGATCGACGAGGCTGCGCGATACGTGCCGCTCGAAAACCTTGCGCTGAGCACGCAGTGCGGCTTCGCGTCCGTGGCCGCGGGCAATCTGCTGACGATCGACGACCAGTGGCGAAAGCTAGAGCTGGTGGCGGATACCGCGCGCAAAGTGTGGAGCTAAGGAGGCGAGCGTGAACCTTTTCTTGATGCGTATCCGATGGTGCGGCGTTCTATTGGCGTCGGTCATCGCCATTGTGGCGACCGCAGGCTCGGCTAAAGCTCAACAGCATCATCCTCCCCGTCCGCCGAAAACTCTGCGACTGTACGTGTTCGACTGTGGGGTGATCAAGGGGCTCGATCCGGCGTTGTTCAATTTCAAGCCGGGCGAGCTGGCGACGACCGAACTTGCCGTTCCGTGCTACCTGATAGTGGATCCCAAGGGCACGCTGATGTGGGACGTGGGTGTGATCCCCGACTCGGCATTTAAGGACGACGGTGCGCCGGTGACGCAAGGAGTCTCGACGGCGACGAGAACGCTGGAGTCGCAACTCGCTCAGATCGGTTACGCCCCGTCGGACATCACTTACCTCGCGATGTCGCACTACCACTCGGATCACGTTGCGAATGCCAACGAATTTGCCGGGTCCACGTGGCTCGTTCGCAAAGCGGAGCGCGACGCGATGTTCGCGGAAAAACCGCCGGCGCTCGTGAATCCGGCGACGTATAGCGAACTGAAGAACAGCAAAACCGTGATTCTGACGACCGACGAGTACGACGTGTTTGGCGACGGCAAGGTGATCATCAAGTCCGCGCCGGGCCACACACCGGGGCATCAGGTGCTGATCGTCAAGCTGGCCAGAACTGGAACGGTGGTGGTGGCCGGCGACCTGTATCATTACCCGGAAGAGCGCGGACGCGATGTGGTGCCGACATTCGAGTACAACAAGGAAGAATCACTTGCGAGCCGCGCGATGATCGAGTCTTACGTGAAGAAGACGGGCGCGCAGCTGTGGATCGAGCACGACTTCATCGGCAATTCAAAGCTGAAAAAGTCTCCAAACTTCTACGAGTAGGGCGCGTCGAACTGATTGGGCAAACCAGCTCGCATATTCCAATTCATCTAAATTACGAAAATCAAGCGGAGACAGCTGGACGTACGGACGCATAACGCGCAGCGCGCGATGCATTCGACGGTGCAAAAGTTTTTCGAGCGGTCTCAAGCACGCCAAGGACGGCCGGCGAATTTTCGCTCCGGCGCCAAGCCATGTGCACTTCGATCCGAGCATCGGGCTCGTCCAGCGGCACCGCGATGGCCGCGTCCCCGTAATCGGCGTGGTGCAATCCTTCGTCCGCGATAACGAAGATCCCCTTGTTTGCTGCCAGAAGAATCTTGTGAACCTCACCATGAGACATCGGATCGGCCGATACTGGACTGATCCGAGGAGAGACTCCAGCCTTGGCAAAGAGCTCGAGAGTCAGGTCACGCAGACCGCTGCCGACGGCGGCATCCGGCAGAAACAAGGTTTGCTCCCACAGATCTTTGATTCGCAGCGACTTTCGCTTCGCTAGTGGATTGGTTCGACTCATCAGAGTGATTAGTTTCTCTTCGAAGAGAAATTCGGAATGAAGACGGGCGGTATCCACGGGAGGCCGCAGGAAGCCGATGTCGATTTTCCTTTCGACCAAGGCGGCATTCTGGAGCGTGGAGAAGATGCTCTGACCTTGGAGGTCGACCGCGGGAAATAGCCTAGTATGTTCGGCGACGACCTTGCTTACTTTGTCGCCCAAATGCAGGCCAATGCCGAGCCGGACGGCGCCCACTTCGCCTTTTTGCGCCAGGCGTAGATGTTCGAATACCGAAGCGGTGTGCTTGATAAGGGCAGTTGCGTCGTGCAGGAACAAACGCCCCGCATCGGTCAGGGCGACGCGGCGGCGATCGCGCACAAAAAGCTGGACTCCGAACTCGTCCTCAAGCTGGCGGATTTGCCGGCTGAGCGGTGACACGGAAACATGAAGTTGCCGGGCAGCTTTGGAGTAGCTGAGGTGTTCAGCGACTGCGATGAAATAACGAATCTGGCGTAGTTCCATGCGGATAGCCCCGGGGAGCATGCCCCATAAGAATGTATGCAAAAAGTAGCTGATTGGCCACTTTTGCTTAATTCGTAACAGAATCGCCCAAAATAAGCAATGGACATATTCACATACCTCGGGTGTAGTGTCGGGCAACTGGGTAGAGGGTTTACAAGGGTGGAGTAGGGGGCTTGGGCTGGGCGTGGCTTGCAATCGGCTCGTCGGGATTTGGAATCCCGATTCCCAGATAACTCCCGAAGATATTGAATGGCCCGCGTTGCGGGCGTAGGCGACGATAAAAGGGGAAGACTAGATGAAATCAATTCGCGCATTGCTGGTTGCGCTGGTTGCAGTGATGGCATTGACGCTTGGGGCGCCGCTTATGATGGCGCAAACGCCATCGACGGGCGCTTTGACCGGAACGGTGACTGATGCTTCCGGTGGGGTGGTATCGGGGGCCACGGTAACGCTTACGAGCGCCACCGGCCAGGTTCGCACAGCGACTACCGATGCCAATGGCTCTTACAAGTTCGGGCTTCTGCCGCCCGGGAACTACTCGGTGGCATTCTCTGATACCGGCTTCAAGACTTCCCAGGTGCCATCGATCAGCGTAAACGTCACCGAGACTGCGGTGCTGAACCGCAGCCTAGAGGTTGGCGCGGCGACAACGCAAGTGACGGTAGAAGCGACGGCCGTACAACTCCAGACCGAGAATGCCGCCAACGGCGGCACCGTTACCAACCAAGAGATCACGTCTTTGCCGCTCGTCTCTCGTAACTACACGCAGGTGATTAGCCTTTCGCCTGGCGTCGTCGCGAATGCCGCCACTGCTTCGAGCGTGGGCAATGGGACACAAGACGTGAGCGCCAATGGATCCACGGCCAACGAGAACAACTATTCGATGGATGGCGTGTCGATCGTTAACTACGTAAGCGGCATGGCCGCCCAGGAAGGCAGCTTCCCCGGAATCGCTATTCCGAACCCAGACGCGATTCAGGAGTTCAAGGTGCAGACGTCGCAATACGATGCCAGCTCGGGGCGCAATCCTGGTGCGAATGTGGACGTAATCACCAAGACCGGAACGAATCAGTTCCATGGCGATGTATGGGAATTTAACCGAAACAACTTTTTCAATGCCAACGATTTCTTTTACAAGCACTACGAACTGAGCCCAGGCGGCACCGGCGTAAACTCGCCGCAGACTTTGAAGCAGAACACGTACGGCTTCACATTGGGCGGCCCGATCATGAAGGACAAGCTGTTCTTCTTTGGTTCTTACCAGGGCATCCGACAGGTCAATGGTATGGGGACGACTGGCTTTGCCTCGGGCTTCGAGTCGAATACGGAGCTTTTGCCGTGGAACGACTACGCAGACAAGGCGAGCGGCGTTTGTAGCGACCTGCGCTGCACCAACAACGTGCCAGCGTACAAGGCGTACCTCGGAAACGTATTCGCCGGTCAATCGGGGTTCTTGTCATTTTTGGGCGGCACCGGCGTTACGGTTATGCCGTGCGCGGCCGGGGATGCAACCTGCAACAGCACTAACATTACCAACACCGCCGTCGCGCTCCTCCAGGCAAAAGGCGCTGTAAAGGGCGGCTTGAACCAAGGCTTTTACTTCCCGAGCGCTCCGGCTTCCTGCGGACTGGCAGCCTGCCTGACGGCGATATCCGACCCGTTTTTCGCGCGCGAAGATCAGTACATGATCAACACGGAGTACGTGATCTCGAACAAGCATCAGTTGTACGAGCGCTACATGTATCAGCGCGATCCGGAATTCGAACCATTCAACTGCTTCATCCTTGCCGGCAATTGCAATCCAGGCGCTCCGGTCGACGCGTATTACGGCAATCACATCGGATCGCTGGAGTGGCAATGGCTCGTGAGCCCCAGCGTCGTCAACCAGGCGCGGTTCGCCTTCCACCGCGATATCGAGAACAACACCGACCCGAACATCGGTCTCCAAGACTGCTCGCTTCCCAACGGAGCCACAATCGTTCCGATGGTGAACAACGGCGCTGCGTGCGGTTCGATCGCGACTCCGGCTTTGGCCAAGCAGTTTCCGGAAATGACGGTTCCTCCACAGCTCGACATTCTTGGCATCGGCGGCGTGCCTTGGAGCCAGGGTGGAAACTTCTCGATGATCTCCACCAACTTCATCGATACGCTGGATTGGAGCGACTCACTGTCGTGGACCCACGGGCGCCACTCGCTGCGCTTCGGATTCGGCGCAACGCGCGTGGAATACAACAACACAATCCCGTCGTCAGGCCGCGGTGAGCTGCTTATGGATAGCACCGCCGACTTTTTGACCAGCAGTTCCGGACTGGCGATCGACGGCACGCCGGCCACTCCCACGGGTGGCATCGCGCTGGGGTTTGGACTGAAGGGTCCTCTGACCCACTACAATCGCGCCAACCAGTTCTACACATACGCGCAGGACGACTTTAGGCTGAGTCCAAAACTTACCGTGAATTTGGGTCTCCGCTGGGAATATTCCGGATTCCCGGACGACATCAGCGGGCAGTTCACGAACGTGTGGCAGAGCCAAATCGAAAAGCTCAATACCGGATCGGGCCTTGCCGCGCTGGGGGCGCCCGGCACGCTGCTGGGATTCGTTGTCCCCTCCAACTTTGACGTGAAGCAGTTCGGACTGACAGGGCCGCTAGGTGCAACGGGCGTTCTTGTAAACAGCAACAAAACTCTTTTGCCGGGAACTCCGCTGAACGAGTTCGCTCCGCGGATAGGAATAGCGTGGCAGCCGCTCGGCAATAATTTTGTGGTGCGGGCTGGCTACGGCTGGTTCTACGATACGATTTACTCCAACCTTCTGATTGACAATCAACTGAACCTACCTCCCTACTCGGGCGCAGGCTCTGGCCCATCCCCGCTGAGCGAGGAAGACACACTGCAAAACCCGTGGAGGGCCGGCGCGGCATTCCCGCTCGCATGGACGCCGCGGTATATGGTGCCGGGGATCACTGACCCGTACACCGGTGCGCTCTGCCCGGCCGGGATATGCTCATCCGGTTTCGGATACACCTCTGATGATCCTCAGATGGGCAGCCGCATGCCTCTCGTCCAAGAGTACAATCTGGACCTGCAGTATGAATTTGCGCACGGTTGGGTCGCGGACATCGGTTACGTGGGCAGCCATGGCATTCATCTGTACGACTGGTCTCGCCCGATCAACGTAGCGCTGCTGGTGGCTGGAGCACCCAACAGCCCGACGGCTGCGTCTGGCCATCAGAACACCGAGATGGTCGCGAGCTCGTTGCCCTACAACGATCCTAGCAACCCGAATCCAATTACCACTGACACGATCGGTACGTTCACGTCGAACGCGAACGAACGCGTCAGCTACTTGGGCTTTGCTCCCGGCGGCGTGGCGAGCACGGACACCTTAGGCGACTCGCTCTACAACAGCTTGCAAGCGCAACTAAGGCACCAGTTCAGGGCAGGTTTACTGTTGCAGGTCTCCTACACGTGGAGCAAGGAGATGACGAACATCAATACGAATGCGGCCGGCACAGGAATCCAGCCACCCGGCGAAGTAGTTTTCGGTGATGCGGGCAGCAATGATCCTCTGGATTTGAAACAACAATACGGACTCGCATCCTACAATCGTCCGCAGCGGCTGGTACTCACCTACGTGTATAACCTGCCGTACAAGAACACCCACGGCTTCAGCGGCAAGGCGCTCGGCGGGTGGAGCATCTCCGGCGTGACGACGATTCAGGACGGATTGCCGTTCTGGGTGACGGACGCCAATGGCGGCACCATCTACGGTTCTACAGGTTCCCGTGCGGCTCTCGCGGCTCCGATCGACTGCAACGCAAATACCGGCAACTGCAAATCGTCCATCCCACTCGCCACTCCAGGCAGCACAACCCAGCGAGCCACGCCGGGGAACAGCTGGATCAACGCGGCCGCGTTTACCTCCATGTGCACCAGCTGTGCCACTCCACTTCCTGCAAATTCGCCGTACTGCATCGGCGGTATTCCCAACCCTGGTGGCTCTCCGACTGCACCATGCGGGGACGCGCCCGGAACGCTAGGTCCCACTGACGCAGGCGCGACCTTTGCGGATGCCGGCACTGGCTTTGGTAACGAAGGCATCGGCGCGATCATGGGACCGGGTCAGTTCGACTTCGACATGTCCCTGATCAAGACCACGAAGATCACGGAGTGGGGCACGCTGGAATTCCATCTGGACGCTTTCAACGTCTTCAACCACCCGCAATTTAACGAGCCGTTCAACACGGCCATTAGCACGACGGCCCAGTTCGGCGACATCACGTCGAGCTCGGTGACGCCGCGCGTGTTCCAGTTCGGATTGAAGTTCTTGTTCTAGTTTCCTTCGGCGCGACGGCTCAAACCAGCCCCATCCTTCCCGGCA
>JASHRI010000044.1 GCA_030037435.1 Candidatus Acidiferrales bacterium
TGAAAGGGCCACCGGGCCTCAAGGACGTGCGGGGCGACGCAATCGACCATCAGTTTATCGAGCGCACGACTTTTGTGATTGGGAAGGACCACAAAATACTCGCCATCTTTTCATCGTCTGCTGACCATCTGCAGCCCGATCAGCACGTTTTCAAGTCGTTGGACGTGGTGCAAAAACTCGCTGGCAACTAATCTGCATGGTTGTTGCTCCGGCGATATTCGGATGTCGTCCTCGACGGCCCACGAGGTCTGGCTCATCCGTGCGCGCAGGGCGTGGTACAATCCCGCGATTTCACGCCGGAGGGAACGCGAATGGACTCCATTGACGCACTGTTCGATCAATATGATCGCGGCCGACTGACACGCCGAAGCCTTATTCAAGCGCTGGCGATCTTGGCGCTGCCTGCGAAGGCCCTGGCGCAAGACGCCACTCCAGCTTCGTCGCCCATTGTTCCCGGTCTCGGCGTCAATCACGTCGGTCTTACGGTCAGCGACGTTGATCGTTCCTATGCCTTTTATCACCGGCTGTTCGGAGTCACCAAAGGCTGGCCGGCAACCAACACCGGGAAGGGCATCCATCTCGATTTCCCAGTCGGTTACATCAGCGTTGATCCCGACCCGGAAAAGAAGGGTGTTATCACGCACTTCTCTATTTCAATCGACCACATCGATCAGGACTCCTCGAAGCGCCTCGCCGATAAGATCAACACAGAACTGCCGGACGCCAAGGCGAGGGCTGCCTTTCAAGCCAACGACGGAGTATCGACGGTCAATCTCGTCGATCCCGACGGCTTCCACGTCCAAATCTCGCCGAAATCCGGCCGCTAACCACAGCTACGAAGACATTGTTCCGCTCGTCTTCGACATACGCAGATGCCCTTGATTGAGCCATCGGGGTGTGCAACGATCTGCGCCTGACAAGGAGGCACTTGTGAATCGACCGTTGACCGCGATACTTGCTGCTCTATTGCTTTGCCTTTGCTCTGGCGTACAGCGACAGGCTTCAGCTCAAGGCCAGCCTCAAGCCGCAAATCGCCCGGCGCCACCGCCGCTTGCGATTCCGAATCCGCACTACGTATCGATCGAGATGGAAATCGACGTAAATCGGCCGGCAGCAGAGGTATGGAAGCGCGTGGGCAAGTTTTGCGATATCGGCGAATGGTTTCAGGTGCCATGCACGATTCTCTCGGGAACGGACGGAGAGGTTGGTGTCGTCCGTTCAATCGGGAACGAAGTTATGGTTGGCAAAACGGAGCTGTCGTACACGTACACTCAACCGGTTCGCGAGGGTCAACCTTACAGCCTGTATCACGGCACGCTGGAAGCCCGGCCCGTCACGGCCACCACTTCGAAGCTTGTGTACACACTGCTTTTCGATAACTCGATGCTCGCTGATGACGCGGCGCGGGACGCCGACGTGGCCAGGAGAAGGGCGGTGTTCATGAACGGGCTCAAGAACATGAAAATTCTTGCCGAAGGCGGAACCTTGCCCCCGCGGCCTGCGGCCACTGGATCAAGGTAATTCGCGATAAACCAATGTAGTACTTCCCGCTCGCCCGAGGTTGCTCGAACTAAGGCAGAGTGAACGCGACGAAAGAATCTCCAGAACCGGCGAAGACGTACTGCTTGCCGGCCACTTCGTAGGTGACGAAGTTCGCACCGGTCTCGCTGCCGCCGACGGTGAAATGCCACAGAAGTTTTCCGGTGTCGGCATCTAGCGCAAGGAAGTTCCCTTCGTCGCTGGAGGAAAAAACCAAGCCACCCGCGGTCGCAAGCGTCGAGACTTCGGTGGGCGCGAGCAGCTTGTATTCCCATTTGCGATTGCCGGTCACGGCATCCAGCGCGCGGATGGCGCCGTAGGCGTCGTCACCACCCAGGGTTATACGGCCGCCGCCACCAAAACCCGGAAAATCGACGCGGTTTTTCCCAGAGACGGTGTAGGCGCTGATCTCGCGCGACGATACATAGAACATTTTCGTGAGTGGCGAGTACGACGGGCTGTTCCAGTTTGTGCCGCCGTGGCCGTCGGGAAAAAGCAACGTGCCGGTGGGCGTCGGCTCGATATTCGGATTCAGAATCGGCCGCCCGTTTTCGTCAAGGCCTTTCGCCCAAGTCTCAGTGACGAACGGCTGGCCGGCGACAAATTTCCCATCGACGCGGTCCAACACGTAATAGAAGCCATTGCGATTGGCAAGGGCAAGGAGCTTGCGCGGCTTGCCGTCGACGTTGGCATCGAACAACACGGGAACCTGGATCGAATCCCAGTCGTGCGTGTCGTGCGGCGTGAACTGGAAATGCCACTTCATTTTGCCGGTGTCAGCGTCGAGCGCCAGGACGCAATCGGTGTAAAGGTTATCGCCAGGACGCAGCGAACCGTTGTAGTCCGGCGCGGGATTGCCGGTTCCCCAGTAAATGAGATTGAGCTCGGGGTCATAGGAGCCCGTGCCCCAGGTACCACCGCCGCCGATGCCGGTCATGTCCTTGCCCCACGTCTCGGAGCCAGGCTCACCGGGAGCGGGAATCGTGTAGCTGCGCCAGAGGTGCTTGCCCGTTGCGGCGTCGTAAGCATCGATGTAGCCGCGAATGTCAACGTCGCCACCCGAGATTCCGACGATAACTTTGCCGTCGATCACGCGCGGAGCGCCGGTCATGGCGTAGCCGTGATTGTTGTCGTCGACGTGCACAGTCCAGCGGACTTCGCCGGTTTTGGCATCGAGCGCGACGAGATGCGCGTCGAGCGTGCCGACATAGACCGTGTTGCCGAAAATGGCGACGCCTCGGTTGGACCGATGAACGCCGATCGTGTAGAGGCGCTGCGGCAGCCTTGGAGACCAGCTCCAGATTTTCGTGCCCAGGCGTGCGTCGAGGGCCGTTACGGTGCTCGGCGGCTCGGTAATGTAGAGGACGCCGTTGGCGACGATCGCGGAGGCTTCGATCGGCGCTTCGCCGGTGTGATTCGGCTGGTACATCCAGGCCGGTTTAAGCAAATGAACGTTTCCGCGGTTGATCTGTGTGAGGCGCGAGAAGCGTTGCGAGAAGTAGTCGCCGCCGTACATAAGCCAGTCTTGCGGTGTCGTGTCGGCTTTTAGCAGGCGGTCGTAGGTGACGCCCTGCGCGGGCGCACGTTGCGGAATCACGCACATGAAAACTGCTATCGCGATTGCGACGCATGCGAAGGATGCGAGCGATTTTTTCATTTCGCCCCCTTCAACGTGGAAAGGTACGCGATAAGGTCATCCATTTGTGCGCTCGAAAGCGTGTCCTTGAAACTGGGCATGATGCTCTTGCCCGGCTCTTTTTCAAGCTTGGCCAGATCGGGCTTGCTGAATCCGTGCAGATTTCCCTGGGCGTCTCTCAGCACGATTGAGAACGAATCTTCTCCCACGCGGATACCTTCGGTCACATGGCCGTCTTTTTCCACCGCGCGGAACATCAGGTACTCCGTGAAGCCGCCGCCCCCAGTGAAGCCGCCTGCGGGCTTCGGAAGATTCGCACCGGGATCGATGAGGCGCGCTTTCAAATTCGCGGCGCCGCGCTCCGAGCCGATGCGCGAAAGCTCGGGGCCGATGTCGCCGCCGGTACCGTCGATCATGTGGCACGCTGCGCAGCCAGCGGAAGCGTAGACGGCTTCTCCCTTCTTCGCATCGCCTAGGGCGGCTGGTTGCGGCGCGGAATCGAGCGAGCGCAGCCAGGCGACAATGTTCGCGGCGTCCTGCTCGGTGAGAATGTAGGAGCTGGGCATGCCGGTGCCGGGAATTCCGCGGCGGATGATGTTGGAAACGGCAGCATCACCCAGTGCCTGTGGAACGCCGTGAAGATTCGGGCCTTCTTCGCCGGTGGCGTCGAGCCCGTGGCAATTGACGCAATTCTGCTGGAACAGCGCTTTGCCGGCCTCAGGATCGCCCGGGCTGAGCTTGACGGCGGGGCCGGCAGGCGGCGCTTGCGCGCGTGTTGAATGCACGACCGATAGAGTTGCGATGAAAACCAGAATGATGGCGATGCGATGGTGTTTGACGCGTACCATAGTAGTGTCCTCGGCCCCTAGAGCGCGAGCTTGTATACCATAGTTCCCGCGGCAGGGAAAAAAAAATGACGCCTCGTCGCGCCAATTGGTCGACCGCGACTTGCGGGCCGGCTATTTTCCTGTTCCGAGCGAGAGAGGACTCCGCCGGATGCTCCGTTGTTTCCAGGACATCAGGGGTGGCAACGCGCGGCGAAAGATACCGAATGCCTGATTAGTCAGGTGCATCCACCGATCGAATACATCCCGTTTAGCAGGACTTCGCCCTTTTGCCGACGCATCGTTCCCGATAGTTTCCGGATTGCCGGCTAATCGGGACTTGGTGCGGAGATTCGCATACGGATGGTTTGATCAGGCCTTCTTGATTAGTTCGATATCAAGATGAATGTGCACGTCCTCGCCGAGCATCACGCCGCCGGTTTCGAGCGGAGCGTTGAATTTCAGGTCATAGTCGCTGCGCTTGATCACCGCGGTGGCTTCAGCGCCGGTGCGGAGATTACCCCAAGGATCCTTCGACTCAACGCCTGCGCTTTCGACCTCCAGGGTTGCCTCCTTCGTGACGCCGTGCAACGTCAAATCGCCGACGACCTTCCATCGGTTTTTGCCATCTGACGTCACTTTCTTCGACGCGAAAGTGATGGTGGGGTACTTGTCCGTCTCCAGAAAATCCTTGCCTCTCACGTGCGCATCGCGCTTTTCATCCTGTGTATGCAGGGTGGTGGCATTGATGCTGGCCGTAATCTTGGTGTTGGCTGGGTTGGCGGGATCGAAGATCACATCGCCGGTCACGCCGCCGAACCCTCCGCGAATATAGGCGATCATAAAGTGCCTGATTTTGAAGCCGGCGCCGGAATGGGCCGGGTCGATGGTGTAAGTAACGGCGGTTGGCGCTGTCGAGGCGGTGCTCATTGAGGTTCTCCTTTAGGCGGAAGACGGGCTTCCGCAACTCCCCGCTTGGATGCATCAGCTGCGCGGCTGATGCGGCCCATTTTCGCTCCAAAAGTTACCACATTCGTTCGGAAAGTTACCACAACGGTACGCTCGCTATCGACAGTCTGTTTCCGTCATCGGTCAACAGGCCGCGCCGGTAAACCGCGTCTCCGGAAAGGAGTGGCAATGGTCGATTCCTTAATTGTCTCCGGACCCTTCTGTTGTGCCCCAGTAAGTTCCGGATACTCCACGACCACCGAATTGATAAAGATGCAGGCGGGGTATCGCCGCATCCCTTACCGTCATACCGTTCGCACCTAACGATCCCACGGACTCTCGCGTTGAGACGCAAAAATGCACAGTCCCGTTAAATTAGTCGGCTAGTTTACCTAAGGAGAAATATCCATGAGTGAAAAGAGAAATGACGCAGCACTCGATCTTGGTGCCAACGACGTTGATTACAACAAGGCCATCGGCGCCGATGAGGGCGGCCTGGTCGATACGGCTGTAAACGCCATCAAGGGCGTTGCCGACAAGATTGCGGACAAGCTCGATCCGCTGACCGAGCAATATGCGGGCCTCTTCAAGACCGGACTGCGCACGCCAGTCGTGCGCAAGCCGAGCGACTACGGCATGGATGCCTTTGGCACACCGTCGAGCGCCCGCGCCCTATTCACGAAGGATGACGTTGAGCAGCGAGCGGCGAATCCTAAGCTCGCCGTTGTAGTCGATAAAACCGAGCCGCCGGAACTTATTCATGAAGTAATTGACGTGAGGACGAGTAGTGCCGATCATCTCGGCGAGTGTCTGTTGGGAGACTCTGGGGATGCGCGTTTCGTGATCGTGCTGGCGTCCGTAGCGAGCAAGGCGCAGGAGAGCGCGAGCCAGACGTTTCTCAGTAGAGTTGAAGAGCTGGTCAATTAGATCCTCCTCGATGCGCAAGGTTCTCGCGAGGAGATAGGCGATGAAACCGTCGGAGAGGGCGTGTTCTGTATGAAACGCGCGCAGCATCTCTGCCTTTGGGATCATCCGGATTGTGGTCGGTTCGAGAGCCGTGGCGGTGGCGATGCAGACAGGCTGTTCGGAAAGGCACCACTCGCCGAAAAAGTCGCCGCGGCCCAGAATGCCAACCACTGCTTCCTTGCCCGAGCGCGAAACGACCGTTCGTTGCACCCTGCCTTTGCGGATGAACAAAACGTCCCGCGCGGGATCGCCCTGAACGAAGATGACCTGATTCTTTCGGAAGTTCCTCAGGCGTTTGGCGATTCCGAGGGCGTCAAGAAAAGCTTCGACGTCAAACGTGCTCTTGCCGGCCGATTTCATCAGCAGGATCCGTGCGTGTGATTGTCGCGAGGGTCCGAGCTACACCGGGACCCGCGTTGCCATTTTATGCTTCCGAACCTATTTATGCTGCACGGAAGTCACTCAATAGATGAGGCTTAAGGACGCCGATGGGTTGCCCGCATTCTAGACATGTCTAATTTTGGACAGACCTTTTTCCTCCGTGGCCCGCAAAATTTATTTTTGTGGGGCCGCCATAATGTGGCCCTCAGCACTCCCTGCGAATTGACGGAAGGTCGAGGATGTTGGATCAACCGCGGACACTGCCGGCTGTGCCGAAGGATCAGCGCGCGGCCAGCCGAGTTCTCAGCCGGCGGCACCAGAGATTTTTCTGCATCATAAAACGGGCCAAGCAGTTCACTCATACCTTGAAGGGAGCATGTAGATGAAAAAGATGGAGCTTTTTGCACTAGCAGGCGGGCTGATTTTGACGGCCGGCCTAGCGATCGCGGGCACAGCCAGCACAACGAACGGCACGAACACAACTTCCTCTGCTACACAGGCGAAAGCCTCCCCTACGGTTCATCACGAAATGGGAACAGTTTCTTCGGTTACAGCGAAGGAACTGACCTTGGATCATACGTGGAAAGGTAAACAAGAGAAGACGGCGTTTACGCTCGATTCCAGCACGAAGAAGGAAGGAAACGTGGCGCAGGGCGAGCACGTCACGGTTTACTACCGACTTGAGAAGGGGCAGAGGATCGCGACCGATCTCAAGGTGGCCAGTAGCCAGCCTAAATCCGAAGCAAAAAAATCCTGACACTTAACCCGAGCCGAACCAGGCACAGGCAAGATTCCAGTCTAAGCATTCATAAGAAATGTGGAGGATGGAATGAAACGAATAGCGGTACTTTTTGTGATGATTGGAGGCTTTGCTTGTGCCGCGTTCGGCCAAACGGCTGCCAGCACGAAGCAGGGCAACCTTCGGAATTGCATCGACGGCTTTGAGATGTGCAATCACGCTTTGTTGACGCCCACGCAATCGAAACAAATCGCCGATCTTTCGCGCCGGAGGAACGTGTTGAACTGCTTGAGCGGCTACGGCGATTGCGACCGTTCTTTGCTGACGCCGGAACAGGCACAGGAAGTGACGGAGTCGGTGAAGCAGCAGAACCTGTTGTCTTGCCAAACCGCGCTCGGCATCTGCAACAAGGCGTTGCTGACGCCAGAGCAGGCGGCGCGGGTCGCCAAAATCGAGAGGGATCAAAATCTCGTGAACTGCGAAACGAATTCGGGCGTCTGCGACCGTTCGGAGCTGGCACCTACGCAAGCAGCCGAGGTGACCTCGCTTCTACGCCAGGACAACTTGTTGGCGTGTGAAACGGGCCAAGGGGTCTGCGACGATTCTACCTTGACAGCCGCTCAAGCGAAGGAAGTGGCCAGCGCTGCACATCAGCGAAATCTACTGTCCTGCACGATCGGCGATGGCCTCTGCGACGATTCGCAACTGACTCCCGCAGAAGCGAAGGAAGTCGCGCAAGCCAATCGGCAACGCGAGGCGCTAAATTGCGAGGCGGGCGAGGGCATTTGCGACCATTCCGTCCTGAACGCTCAGCAAGCCAAGCACACTGGAACTAAGCCGTCCTCATGATTCCAACGATTAGTGGACGATAGGCTGCCACAACTGTCGCACCTGACGAGACTTAAGCCCTTGAAACCGCGGCCGAAGTAGCGTGCCCGAGAGGATGGGAATCGACGCACCTTCGGAAAGCTCTCATGCACGAAGGAGGGTGGTACTGGAAATGGGATTCGTATATGACATATTCGAATGCCTGCCAGACGGCTCTGTAAACTGGCGAGCGGACGTCTCTGGCTTGATTAAGGCTCGCCGAAAGTTACGGGAGCTTGTCGAAAGTACAGGGTCCGAATACTTCGCTATGCAGACTCCAACTCGCGCTGTAATTTTTCAATCGGAAGCTCCGGCGCTCGGCAAACGTGTACTTCAAATCGCATACCGTAAAGAATCAGGCAAGCAGCGCGCACATCTGCTGCGGAGACTTGGATATGGGGTACTGTCGGTCGTTGGCAACGATGCGGCGAAGAAGCTCCTTCGGATGCTCCGGCCCTGGGCCGGCGATACCTCTTTGTTCATGGTGGGCCACGCGGCGCCGGAACCAACGCGGAAGGAAATTGTTGAGTGGCTTAAGGCAGAGTACCCGCTTGTTGACATTCTCGTGTTGAATCCTCCCAATCAGAAAATTCTAGGAGCCGATTACAACGTGCTACAGGATGACTCGGAACTGTGGGTGCGCCTGCTGCAGACACGTGCCATTGGCTCGAACAGCAGCCCGTAAATTCAACCCGATCGACGGCGATTCCAGGACTCCTAGTGCTCGGTTTTGCCCCCTCGCGCGATTCGACTCGACCAGGCCCCGCGCGCACCTTTTGATGGCGACTGAGGTACTTTTAAGCATTTGGCGCTTTCACATTCTTAACCCGCTCGCCAAATATCGCCGTGCCCAATCGAATCTCGGTCGCGCCTTCCTCGATGGCAATCTCAAAATCATGTGTCATCCCCATCGAGAGCACCGGCAGCTCCCGCCCCAGCTCTTGGCTCAAGCCGTCCCGCAATTCGCGCAGCTTTCGAAAATAGGGACGCACCCTTTCGAGATCATCTTCATACGGCGGTATCGCCATCAGGCCAAGCAGTTGCAAATGCGCCAGCGCTTCCACGCTCTTCGCCACAGCCTCAACGCCTGCTTCATCCACGCCGCTTTTCGTTTCCTCGCCTCCAAGGTGGACCTCAATCAGTATCGGCAAACACTTTTCGCGTCCGGCGACCGCCGCGTCGAGCCGCCCCGCCAGCGACGCACTGTCCACCGAATCGATACGATCAAACACTTCCGCTGCCCTCCGCGCCTTATTGCTCTGCAGGTGACCGATCAACCGCCAAGTCGCATCGAGATCCTTCAACTCGGCTTGCTTCGACTCGAACTCCTGCACTCGGTTCTCGCCGAAATGACGAAGCCCCGCCTCGTATGCCGCCCGCACTGCCTCCGCCGGGAAAGTTTTCGACACCGCGACAATCGTAATTTCGTCCGCGCTCCGTCCGGCGCGCTTCGCCGCACGCGCCACGCGGTCGCGCACCCGCTCTGCATTTGCCGAGATGGCTTCCCATTTGTCCATGGCCGCCGCGATTCTAGCACGCCACAAATTCGCGCCGGTCTGTGCCCCCGCAGTTCGCTCCCCGATGCGCACTCAGCCTGTCGACTTCAATGCGTATTTCTACGAATAGACAAGCTCCTGCGAGTGAATTAGCATCAGTCGGGGCGCTTTTCGACCCCAGAGAGGAGCGACTATGCAGAGCGGCACCCGGCCTCGCCCGGCGAGCGGCAACCGCCGTTTCATGTGTGCCCTGGGGAGCCTGCGCCTTGCGTCACGAGCCTCTCAGCCCGTTTTCCGGCACTGCGCTCGCAGAGCGCGCCGGAATCCCTGCTCGTGGTCCGAACCGGGTCTACCCGAATCTCCTTTTCGAATAGGAGCATTTCTAATCGAAACTCCCTTTCGATTAGAATTCGTCCTAAGTTGTAGAAAACAAACATCCGCGACCTCGTCTAACCGAAACTCCTCTCGCCGCCTCGCCCGCACGCCTTCATCGCTCCCCCAGCATCCCTTCGCGGCGCTGGCCGCTGTCGCGTGCTACACTGGCCCCGCAGCCATGCCAACGCCCACCCGCGGCAAATTCATCGTTCTCGAGGGAATCGACGGCTCCGGCAAGCGCACGCAGCTCGACTTGCTGGCGAATGCCTTGTCGCAGCGTGATCTCACGTTCTCGCGGGTCAGCTTCCCGAACTACAGCGGCTTCTTCGGCAAAATGGTGGGCCGCTTCCTTAATGGAGAATTCGGCTCGCTGGCGCAAGTGGATCCGCACTTCTCAGCTTTGCTCTACGCCGGCGACCGTCTGGAATCCAAGCCTGAACTCGACGGTTCGCTCCTGGCTGGTGAAATTCTGCTTGCCGACCGATATATTGCTTCGAATCTGGCGCACCAGGGAGCCCGAATGCCGCCTGAAAAACGCCAGGAGTTTCTCACCTGGTTGCGTGATCTCGAATATCGCGTTTACGCGCTTCCGGCCGAGGATTTGGTGATCTATCTTCGAGTGCCAGTCGCTGAGGCGCACCGCCTGGTCGCCGAAAAGAGCGCGCGCGACTACACGCAGAAGAAACGCGACCTGCAAGAAGCTGACGTTGTGCACCTCGAAGCTGCCGCTGGCGTGTACGACGAACTGGCGAAGCAAAAGAACTGGTTTACCATCGACTGCTTTGACGCAACCACGCGCGCGCTTCGCGCGCCCGAGGTAATTCACAAGCAAATTCTCGCCGCGATTGACGCGCTCGTGGTGCCCGCGCTTCGCGCACACCAGTGAATCTATGGGCTTCGGCGAATTTCTCGGCAATGAACGCATCGTTCGCGCACTGCAGGGAATGCTGCGCCGCGAACGCGTGCCCAGCGCCCTGCTTTTCACCGGCCCCCGCGGCATAGGCAAATACGCGCTCGCGCGCATGTTTGCGCAAGCCGCCAACTGCGAGCGGTTGCGCGGCGATTTCTGCGGCGAATGTTCCTCGTGCCTCCGCGTCGCACGTCTAGCAAATCCGGGGAAGCTAATCGAGGCCGGCCTCACCGAACGCGGCGAATCCGCCGATGCGGCTGCCGTCGAGCGCACGCCGCTGATCATCGAGACGCATCCCGACGTTTGGCTGATCGTTCCAGATCCGGTGCGGCTCCGAACTCCCGTGGCGCGGCCCATGATTCGGGTGGGGCAGTTGCGCGCCGTCCAGCGAGCTGCTTATTTCCAGCCCCAGGGGCGCCGCCGCCTGTTCATTCTTGACGGGGCCGATACGATGCGCTGGGACGACGCCGATCTATTTCTGAAAATCCTCGAAGAGCCGCCGGAGTCGTCCACGCTGATCCTGCTGGCGCAGCGTCCGGATTCACTGCAGCCCACCATTCGCTCTCGTTGCCTGCAGTTCCATTTCGCGCCGGTCCCGGTGGACCAGATCGAAACATTCCTGAAGCGTCGAACCGATGTAAAGGTCGCTAAACCTGAGCTCGTTGCTCAACTTTCCGGCGGCAGCCCGGGCGCAGCACTTTCGCTCGATGTCGCGGAGTCTTTCCGATTTCGCAAGACTGTGTTGCGGCTCCTCGAACAAGCTGTGGCGGGCGAAAAATATGGCGATATTTTTGCCAGTACCACACAGCTTGCGAAACAAGAGAAGGAATCGTTTGAAAATGTCGTCAGCGTGTTCTATAGTTTTCTCGCAGACCTGCTGGAAGTTTCGCAGGGCCCTCAAAAAGGCTTCCTTCGCAACCCCGACTTGCGCAGAGAGGTCGAATCCCTAGGCGAGAAAGTGAATTGGGAGTGGGTCTTGCGAGCCACACGCAGTTTGGACACCCTCGAAGGCCGGTTACGTCGAAATATCGGGCGGCAATTGGGACTGGACTCGTTCGCGGCTTCCCTCGGTGTTCGCTGAAGCGCGTTTCGCGCACCCACGCAGCTGCAAAAAAATTGCAACCGATTCGCTTTGCTGGCAGTCATATCAAGTAGACGCCCAACGCATTTTTTCTGAAGGAGCACTCATGGTGAACCGCAAGTTGTTCCGCCCCGCCCTGGAGGTGAAGGACTCCTATCCATCACGCCCGGCTCAAGCCGCCGCGCCGACGGCGGTTCCTCCGCGCAAAAAGCCCGCTCCTCCTGAGCAGACCTTCGCGGAAAATTTTTACTATGTGAAACAGATGCAGGCCCGCACTCCCGTGGCCGTCGTACTGACCGATGGGGAAGTTCTTCGCGGCACAGTTGAATGGTACGACCGCGACTGCATCAAGCTGACGCGCTTCGGCAGTCCGAATCTTCTGATCTATAAGCACTGCATTCGCTATCTATACAAAGACGGCGAGGACGCGGCCCAGGGCGGCACCAACGGACAGTAGCTGCCGGCCCTCTATGGATTCGCGGTACCGTCCCCCGCGGATCGTCTGAGCGCCGGGCCGCAATCAGCATGAAAATCGGGATCACCTGCTACCCAACCTACGGCGGCTCGGGCGTGGTAGCCACGGAATTAGGCATGGAGCTCGCGGCGCGCGGCCACGAGGTCCACTTTGTTTGCTCAGCCATTCCATTTCGCCTGAGCGCGGCGAACGAACGCATCTCCTACCACGAGGTGGAAGTCACCAGTTATCCGCTGTTCGACCATCCTCCTTACGCGCTCGCGCTCGCTACGAAAATGGCCGAGGTGGCTGAGCAAGCCTCGCTCGACCTGATGCACGTGCACTACGCGATTCCTCATTCCGTCAGCGCGCTGCTGGCGCGGATGATGGCGGCGCCGCGGAACCTTCCGTTCATCACCACCTTGCACGGAACCGACATCACGCTGGTCGGCAACGACCGCAGCTACCTGCCAATCACGCGGTTTTCGATCGAACAAAGTGACGGCGTCACAGCGATTTCAAACTATCTGCGCGACCGCACCTTGCGGGAATTCGAGATCAAACGTCCGATCGAAGTGATCCCGAATTTCGTAAATTGCGACGTTTATAAGCGCTCGGACAATCCTCTGCTCCGCGCGCGGTTCACGCGCAACGGCGATCCGCTGCTGGTGCACCTGTCGAATTTTCGTCCGGTGAAGCGAATCACCGATGCGGTCGAGATCTTCGCACTCGTCCGTGAAAAAATTCCCGCCAAGTTGCTGATGATCGGCGATGGGCCGGATCGCGGCGCTGCGGAATACGTGGTCCGGAAAAAGCGGCTTTCGAAAGATGTGTTTTTTCTAGGCAAGCAGGATCACGTGCAAGACATTTTGGGTATCGCCGACCTGTTTCTGCTGCCGAGCGACGAAGAGTCGTTTGGTTTGGCGGCGCTCGAAGCGATGGCCTGCGAAGTGCCGGTGATCGCGACCAATGTGGGCGGTGTGCCCGAAGTCGTGAAGCACGGCGTGGACGGCTATCTTTTTCAGCCGCGCGACGTTGCCACGGCCGCGAAATACGCGCTCGAAATTTTGACGCGCTCCGATCGCGGCCGGTCCATGGGCGAGATGGCACGCGCGAACGCCCAAAAGCGGTACTGCTCGAACGACATCATTCCACTGTACGAAGCCTACTACGAGAAGGTGCTGAATGCTGGGCGTCCCACCGCCCGCAGCGCCAGCTAGCCCACGCTGTTAGCTGAGCAACACCCGCCAGATAACCAGCGCCGCATAGGTCGCCGCAAGAAAGATAAAAAGCAAAGTAAGCAAGATATGACCGACGACGAAGCCTCGTCCACGCGGCCAGTCGTCATGCTCGTAGTAGGCGAAATCGACGACGATACGTGCGGTCCAATAAATTGCGATAAACGCTGCGAGGCCGAGCGCGGCTGGATCGCCGCGCAGCAGTTCAGTGTGGAGGGCAAGCGTGAGAACTCCGAAGGAAATGATCGTGAGAACCGCGAATCCGCCATGCACCCACATGAGTTTGCGATTGAACGGCTCGAGTTTCGCAAGGTCCGCTTTCCAATTGAGTCGAGACGGCACCTGGAAGCTCGCAATGAGAACGCAGAAATGGCCGATTCCGGCGAGCCACAGCAGGAGGCTGAAGACTTGCACGGGCGATGTGAGTTGCGCGGCGAGTAGAAGTGTATGCATGGTGCCTCCTTTTCGCAGCAGATCAGATTCCGTGCGATCCCAGCGTTGCGAAGAACGGCAGGATTACTCGCGTGACGAAAGCAGGGTGAAACAGCCAATAAACAGGCGCTACGACCCAAAGAACTGCGAAGAGCCACCCTCGAAATCCCCGATCGATGCCCATGCGAGCTCCGACGGACGATCTTTCAGCGAGTACGCCGAGTCCTTGCAGAACGAAATAAGCTGTCGGCAAGCCATATCCGCCCCGGGCGGGAAACGAGATCACCAGGTCGTGAACAATTCCTGAGAAGAGGAACGCCGCAAGAATAGCCGCAGGTGCGCCGAGCCTCTGGCGCACGGGCTGAAAGACGATGGCGTGCGAGAGTTGACGGAATCCCAGGTTCCAGCGCTTGCCCCAAAATTCGCTGAGAGAGGTAGCTCGTAGCGGCGCTCGCATGATGGGCCGAGCATCCACGCCGGCGGTTTGCCACGCGAGTGCGATCAGATGGAACGTTCCGAAGTGCAAGATGAGGATCAGGCCGAGCATGCCAAACCAGCCGTCGAGAAGCGAGGTTGTCGCGACGGCTCTGCGCGCGGCGAACGCAATTAAGGCAACTCCAAGCAGCGTGTTCAATACCGCTGCGAGCCACTCTCGCAGCCTCGGTCGCGGAGGCTTGCGCTCTTCATCCAGAAACTGCGGCGCATTCATTCCAGGCCATAGAAACAGATAACCAAGGCTACGAAGAATCCTCGCGTCGCTATTCCATGCGCGGAACCACGCCTCCCATTTGCATCCGAGGAAAATGGCGATAGCGAGAAGCCACATAAACTCCCACGGCGCGAGCCGCGAGCGGAAAACACATGCAGCAGCCGGGAGCAGGAACAGCGGAATCCATACGACCCACGCGCGAATTTTGGTCGGTTGATCGCTCTGATTAAGCTTTCGCGGAAGGCGTTTTCCGGCGACTCCAACGTCGCATGCCACTGCGACTCTCATGGTTGCACCTCGGAGGGGCAGGAGTCTCTGCCCGCGGCCAGAATCCAGCCAAGCATTCCGCAGAGCACGAACCCGAAGGCGTTTGCCGAACCGTGCAAACGTTCCATTTGCTGCAATGGACGAAGGGCTGCAACGGATATTCGCCGATGGCCCAAATCGCGACGAGGATCATAGAGAAAAGTACCGAGCTGGCGGCGAGCAGAAGCATGAGCCGCGCACTGCCGGATAGGATCGACGGGAGAGCAAAACAAAATGCGACGCCGAGACCGACTTCGCTGGCCGCAACGATGAACGCAGCCAGCAACTTTACGCGCGGACCCAGCAGAAACCCGCACGCCAACGTCCCGGGACCGGCAAGCACTCCCACGGTGACGGCGCGAAGTGGGATCGCGCCTAGGACGTTTTTCACCCGTAGGCTGCGTACAGTGGAACGCGCGAGCAGAGGAGCTGCGAATCCGGCGTAGTGAAAGTGGACGGCGGTCAGCAACACAATCGGCTCCTGAAATCCGACCGGGTTCAATCCAAGGCGGGAAGCGACCAGCCATGAACCGCCGACGCAGATGTACAGGGAGGCGACAGCGAAATAAGTGCGGCCGGGTTGCGCAAACTCGCGGCTAACGATTCGCCACAATCCGCTAAGAGCGAGGAGCATGCAGAACACGAGCCAAACTGTAGCAAGCGCTCCAGCGACTACTCCCCGCTCGAAGAAAAATGATGCCGTCGCCGCGAGCGCTGCCGGTCCTGACAACATCCTGGCCCATCGCTCGGGCGGCGGGGCAGGGAACGCAGCAGAGGCCTGTGAGGTCAAATGCAGTCCCAGAGGCACGACGACGAGCGGCGCGAACAGGAACAACAGGTCGAGCCAAGTGAGATAGGCGAAATTGGCGAGCGCGGCGGCGAGTAGACCGCACCATAACGCGCCGCCTGCGACGGGATTGCGTAACATCCCGTTGTGAGACGGAAGGCTCATGCGCGCAGACCGAGCGCGACTGCGCCGAAGACGATGGTAACGAAGGCCATGGCGAGCAGGATCGCGACGTCGCCCA